>JAGGZG010000346.1 GCA_021162125.1 Anaerolineae bacterium | reverse complement strand
GCTGAGAATTTGAGGAGCCCGCGCTCTCTAGCGCGGACCGGGAGCGGCGTTAAAGAACGCCTGCTCCTCACTTTTCCCAAGAGCGGCGTTAGAGAACGCCCGCTCCTCTCTTTTCCCAAGTGATCACCCATAATCAGTAGCTGAGAATTTGAGGAGCCCGCTGAGAATTTGAGGAGCCCGCGCTCTCTAGCGCGGACCGGGAGCGGCGTTAAAGAACGCCTGCTCCTCACTTTTCCCAAGAGCGGCGTTAGAGAACGCCTGCTCCTCACTTTTCCCAAGTGGTCACCCATAATCAGTAGCTGAGAATTTGAGGAGCCCGCGCTCTCTAGCGCGGACCGGGAGCGGCGTTAGAGAACGCCTGCTCCTCACTTTTCCCAAGAGTGGCGTTAGAGAACGCCCGCTCCTCTCTTTTCCCAAGAGCTGATAATGGGAAGCAATTTCGGAAACTCGATCAAAAATGAGCGAACCGTCCGGTTGTTATCTCAGTACACATCAATTTGTAGCGGCGGACGGCTCTGCCCATCCACAGGAGCAGCCACGGCGAGCCGCCGCCACAGGTCATAGCGATCCGCTTATCCGATGGATAGAGTACTCCTGTCCTTTGTACACCTCGTCCATCGTCTCCAGCACGTCCTGCAAGGCGGCGACCTGCTCAGCGATGTCCTCGCGCAGGCGCTGGGCCCGGCCGCTGTCCACGTCCTTGGCTCCCAGGAGTTGTAACTGGGCGTAGACCGTGCCCATCGCCGCCAGGGTGTTTTCCAGTTGGTACTCGGCCTTTTCCATTGCGTTCTGCAACCGCTGGAGATTGGCCCACTGCGCTTTCTTGCTGGCGATGGTCTCGCGCAACTGGGCGCGCACTGACTCGTCGTCCTCCAGTTCGAGCCGGGCCTGAAAGTTCTTAATAGCCAGGGGCACCGAGCGCAGGTCTTGCTTCAGCACCGGATCGCTTTCGTAGGCGTCCAGCCGTTGGGCCAGAGCGTAGACCTGTTCAACCCAGGTGGTGATCTGGCGGGCGGTTTCCATCAGGTGCTCGCGCAACACGCCTTTCTGGGTGCGCTGCACGACCTCTTCGATGCGAACTCGATACTCCAGGGCTTTCTCCACTCGATCGCGCAATTTCGCCCGGCGCAGGGCGCGAGGATCGAACTGGCGGCGGAACATCTCGGCCACCACCCGTGCAGCGGTGGCCTCGTCGGACAGGCTGGCCCATACAATCGCCGTCTCTGCCACTGCGCCGGCGAGAAGCCAGGCCCACCACGGCAACCAGGGAATCCACGACGAGCCCAAGAGCAGGGTGAGGGCGGGCAGGACGATGAAGAAAGTAGCGATGGTGACAGCGCTTTCCCAGCGAAAGAAGGCGTGGGACAGCATAGCTCGCAACGCGCGGCTGCGCAACTCGTCACCGAACCTTGCCCTCCGCTTTACCATTGCCCCTCCGCCCTTTGCTTCACCCAACTTTCTATCACGTCTAAAACCTCCCGCACATCTTGTAGGGGCTTGCCTGCCAGCCCGGAGGGTGATAACGCGCCATCCTGATCATGAAAATGGTGAGGAAAGTTCTCTCCCAACTCAGGATGGTGTGGTGCGTTGTCCCATCTGAGAATCGGCTTTCCCCCGCCCATGAGTTGAGAGGAATAGTGAGTGCGCATTGGGTTGTGGTTTATCCAAATTTGCAGAGCCAGACCCTCGCGGATGTCACCCCGAATCTTAACTCGAAACTGTCCCCTTCCATAGACCTTGAGCTCAATTATCCTCGAATTGGACACCCAGGGCACTTCGCGCAGAATATGCAGGATTTGGTCATACATTGCACCGCTTAATCTCCGCTCTCACTTTTTCCCAACTCTCCAGCATATCTCGCGCCGATTCCCACTTCATCCAATCGTCTTCCTCCTCCACTGTCGCCCGGCCAACCAGAGACTCGGTCCATTTCTCAAAATCCGTCCCGTACTTTCTTTGAAAATGGGCTATTTCTCGTCGTGCCTCCTCAATTTGCAACTCGATGTGTTGGAGGACCAGTTGTTTGAGCGCCTCTTCTTGAGTCTTATAAATTCCCATCCGCACGAACGGTTCAGTAAGCAAAGGAATAGTTTTGGCAATGCCTTCATTCATCTCACACCTCACCTCCTGCCTCCTGCATCCTGCACTAGAAGTACGTGGACAGAATCTTGTACAACTGACGGATCGTCTCTGGGTCACCCCGGCGCACGTCGCCACCGCTGGCCTCGGCAATCGCCCGCAGGGTGTCCATGTCGGCGTCGTCGCCGTAGGCGATGCAAAACACGACCACGGGCACACCCTGGGCATTCTTTTCTTCTATCTCTGCAATCAGATCATACAGGTCGATGGAAGAATTATTCTCCAGCCCGTCGGTCATGACCACGATGGCGTTGATGCGCTCCGTATCGCCTCGCTTTTGCAGGCGGTCGTAGGCTACCTGTACCCCGTCCAGCAGAGCCGTATCGCCGCCGGCCCACAGGCCGTCAATGCCCTCCATCAGCGCCTCGCGGTTTTTGCCCAGTTCGTCCATCTCGACCACGTCGTACACCTCGCTGGCGAACTCGATGAGCCCCACCCGTTCCAAGTCACCCTTGATCTGCTCGACGAAGATGCGCAGGGCTTCCTGGGCGCTTTCCAGCTTCTCGCCCTCCATGCTGCCCGAAGTGTCCACCACCAGGTAGACGTTGGTATGGCGCTTGGTGTACCACCATACGTCCTGTACCACCTGCACCACCGCCGGGCCGGGCACCTGGAGCGCCGTCTGCGGCTGGGTGGGGTCCACGCCATAGGCCGAGCTGAAAGGCGAATCCGGCCCGCTCAGGGGGATGCTCAGGTCGGTGGGCCGATAGCCGTGGGTCAGCACGCGCTTCTGCGTCTCAGGGGATTGCAGATACTCGACGAAGCGGCCGAAGACCAGCCGCTGGTTGGCGGTCAAATCCGGTGTCTCCAACAGGGCCAGGGGATGGTCCTCCCACAGCGAGCCCTCTTTGGGGTAAACGGCCACCAGTGTGGGACCACCGGAGGCACCTGCTTGTTGATTGTAATAGATGACCAACTGCTCCTGGCAGATGAAGGCATCCAAATCACCGCGCCCCCCGCTGAGCAGACGTTGCACCAGGGCCCACTCCCCTTCTCCGTAGTGGCGCACTGTCTTCTCGATGGCGGCCACGTAGTCCAGGGTAGCCTGGCGCTGGACGTCCTCCTCGGTCAGGCCACGGGTTTTGCCCGCGCCAGCGTAGAACTCGGCCAGGGTGGCCAGCAGACCGCTGGCCGTCGTGGTCGATGGGTGGCTCCACCCGAAGTTAGGATCGCTCTGGGCGCGGGCCAGGATGTCCAGCCAGCCCACAGGCTGCGCCGGATAGCCCATGCTCTGCGCTACGTCCGCCCACATGGCGATAACTATCGGCGAGATGGCGTAACGCTCGGTCTGCCCCACCAGTGGCGATTCACTTCCGGTCTGCTCCTGCCAGGCGCGGTCCAACTGATCCAGCCAGATGGAGGAGTCGGGGGTCATGGCCTGGAAATCGCCCGCCAGCGCGCCCTGGATCATCACGTCGGGCTCCAGTTGCACGGTCTCCACGGTCATTGGCTGGCCGTCGGGGGTGGTCAGGCCCAGGGCGTTGAATCCGGTGACCAGTTCATTGATCAGCGGCTCTTTCTCCGGGGAATAGGCCAATCGCAGGGTTGCCTGGCTGCGGGCGGGCGTCGGTGTGCCTTTACTCGATGGGACCAGCTTATCGAACACGCCCCAGCAGGAGCAGCAGCCGATGAACACGGCGGCCAGCAGGCCCAGCAGGCCGGCGAGGACGGAGATTGTGCCAGAGGTTCGTCTGCGTTTCACGTTTTCACCTCCTAGCGCTGCGCCACGTTCAGATCGAACCAGCGCAGGAGAGCGAGCAACACGTCGCGATCTGGCGAACGCATGGCCGTGGCCCGGGGGACAATGACCATCGCTCCCTGGGATTGCCATTTCACAAACAAACTATCTGGCCCATCGAGGGGCACGTTCGGGTTCGCCGGGCGCAGGCCCCGTTTCACGGCCTGCTGTTGTACCTCTGTGGAGAGCAGATATTTCTCGAACTCCAGTGCAGCGTTCTTCTCCTGAGCCGTGGTCTCCGGGCCCATCCACACCGTGAACGGGAAGTCGAACCAGGTGACGTATTTGGGATAAACGATGACCAGCGGGTCGGCCCAGCGGGTCTGGATGCCCTGCATGTTCACCAGCAGGTCACTCTCCAGGAGCTGACCGCCGTCGCCCATGGAGTAGCCGAAGAGGGCCAGATTCTCCACAGAGTAGGCTCCCAGGCTGGAGAAGTCGGTCACCGCGCCCATCAGTTCGCCCAGCCACTCTTGGAAAGCGGGATCGGTCACGTCCTCCACGCCGATGACGTTTTTGTCGTGGTACTCTCCGGCGGCGGCGACCATCGCCGCCAGTCCGCCGACGTTCTTGCGCGGGTTGGGCACCACCAGCTTGAAGTAGCCCCAACTGGGGTCGCCGCCCAGCTCTGGCCAGCCGCCTTTGGCCGTGGCCGCGTCGTGGATGGCGTGCCAGTCAATCTCGCCGTACTTCTCGCGCAGTACCTCCTCGCGGCTGGCGTAGATGCCCCAGGCAAAGAGGGAGACAGCGATGGGTCGTGCCCGGTACTCCCCGTCGGTGAGGAACACGTCGCGGCCCCGCAGGTCCTTGTACGTGGCGTTGACCAACTCCACCAGATAGCGATTGTCCGGTATCCAGGCGGTGGGATAAGGGTTCTCCTCCGTGCCGAACTCCTCTCGCTCGTAGCGGCCCATGGCGGCTAGGCCATCCATGGGGATGATCTCCACGTGGATGGGGTGTCCCTCCAGGGTGTGGCCCTCGGCATTGAACTGCCTGGCCGCCTCCGTGATCCAGGGTTCCACCGGCAGGGCACACACCACGCGCACCTCCAATGTCTCCTCGGCGGGGTTTGGCGTTGGCGTGGGCGCTGGTCCCAGCGAGCCTGTGATGCGGGGCAGCAGGCTGATCGCCAGGCCGCAGACCACGACCAGCAAGGCCACGCCGATGATGACGAAGAAGATCAATCGGGTTCTATCCATTGTCATTTGTGCCCCATCTCCCTCAAGGTTGAGTTAATCCTTGCGTCCTTGTATCCACTCGATTATAGACACTACAGCCATTACTACTGCACCTATTGCACCTACTACAGCCATTATTGCCGCAGTAACTCCGCTTGCATTCCGTACTTTCTGTGCGCGTTTGGACAAACAGTGTGGGCAGTATTCGCCTTCCCCTTCCTGGAGTGGCCTACCGCACTCTACGCAAGTTCGGCTTGCCATTCGGCCTCTCCTCCTACAATCTCAAGCGGCGTGAACGTTATCTCAATTGGCGTTGGTTTTGTGCCCTTCAGTTGCTCGCCTGCATACGCAATGCCATCCGCAAGTTGCATGAGGCTGCGATGCCAGAGTTCCTCTGGTGGGTTGGAAGGATTGTAAGGAAGCCAACGAGCAATCTGCGCCCCCTTTGCTCCAACCTCACGTACGGTTTCTTCCAACGGCTGCAAAGAGATCCGGAGGGCCTTTTGCTCTCCCAATTCTTGGTACGCCAAAATCAGCACGTGTGAAGCTATGAGAATGGCTTGGAATGCCTTCTGTACGTCTATGGACTTTCTTTCGACGTGTTGGGGTATATCTTGAACGATCGATTGGAACATTAATCGCCAGGGCTCGTGAGGAATCTTATTAATAAACTGAGCATCAGTTTCCAAAGTCAATATCAAACGCTGGCGTCCCTCGTTGAGTTGCTCAATTGCACTCACCAGGAGTTGGCGGCGGGTTTCCAGGTCAGTAGCCTCAATAGCTTGCTGGTAGAGATCTACTCCACTTTTAACGATTGCCAAGCGGTCATTCCGCTGTCCCTGCAAAACATCGGTGATCTTCTGATCAATGACTTCCAAACGTTGCACAATCTCTGCCAGTGCGTGCTGAATCGCGAGTTGATTGATGGATGAGAGAAGCTCCGGGGAGATTTCCTTGAGACTTACCTGGCAGACGAATTTCCCTGTTTCGTTGTCACGGATAGTAACGCCAAGCAACCCTCCCGTGCGGTGATCCCAGCCAGCGGCTCCTTTCTTTAACTGTTTCAAGACTTCTGGGGGAATCACTACTCGATAGGTCTTGTCTCTCACCAGTTTATCCATCACCTCGACTACTGCGGGCACTTGTCGGAGCAGGTGGACAACTCTCTGTCTTCGCTCTTCACCCAGCTTGGTAAAGTCTCCATATAGCCGAGTTGTGTCTATATCGAGCGTAGGTTGAGTTGTCAAACTATTTTCATCGTCCATTGACCATTTCTCCCGTTCGTAGTCCGACATCCACCACAGGCTGCGGGTCAGACTACAATCTCTGCCGGTCATAGCGTGCATTGACAAGGTTGCAGCCGCGATAGCCCGGTTTGCCACTGACGCACATCTTCGCCGGGTCGCCTTTGGTGAACGTCAGGAAATAGGCCAGCAGGCCAAAGGGCCAGGTGAACCAGGCTATCAAGACCCACAGACAGCCGCCCTTGCCCCGTGACGGTGCCCGGCACTTTTTAGGTGCCGGGCACCTGATTCGTTACTGCTCGGAGTCCGAGGTCAGCCCCAGGCGCT
>JAGGZG010000001.1 GCA_021162125.1 Anaerolineae bacterium | reverse complement strand
GCGCCGAATTGGGCACAACGCCGATGGCCAGCAACACCAGGTCGGCCTCGAAAGTACCCTGGCTGGTGATCACTTGCCGCACTCGGCCGTCGCCCTCGATGGCGAGCAAGGTGTTGCCCAGTGAAAGCCGCGCCCCTTTGCTCTCCAGTTCCTCTTGCACCAGCCGCGCCATCTGCGGGTCGAAGTTCTTCAGCACCTGCGGAGGCCGTCCGACGATAGTCACCTCCAGTCCCAGACCCAGGAAACTCTCCGCGCATTCCATACCAATGTAGCCCGCTCCGGCGATGACCACCCGCTGTGGCCATTGGCTCTGCAGCCACTCGCGGATGGCGATGCCGTCCTCCACCGTGCGCATGACGAACACGCCGGGCAGGTCTTTCCCCGGCAGATCACGGGGCACGGCTGGCCGCCCGCCGGTGGCGATCACCAGTTGATCGTAAGGCTCGTCCCACTCCTGGCCGCTGTCCAGATTTACTACGCGCACCACCTGGCGCGTGGGATCAATCTCAGTGACCTGATGGTGAACGTGCACGGCAATGCCCCGGCTGGCGAACTCCACCGGGGTGCGGGCTATCAGGTCGCTGTGATCGTGCACCACCCCGGCGACGTAGTAGGGCAGCCCGCAGGAGCCATAGGAGACAAAGCCGCTCTTCTCGTAGACCACCACGTCCAGGTCGCGGTTAACCCGTCTGGCTTTGGAGGCAGCGCTCATCCCCGCCGCCACCCCGCCGATGACTATCAGCCGTTCACGGCTCATTCGCTCCTCCTTGATCTTCGGATTCCTGATCCTCGTCCACCTGCCGCCACAGCACCCACGTACCTTTCTGCCTACGGCCTTTGGGTTTGCGGTCGTAGTAGATGTCAAATATCTCATCTGGTCACCTGACAGTTTGCCTCAACTTGTTCCGAAGAATGGGAAAGAGATTGACGGCATGGGCGCTGGCTGGTAGGAAAAGCGTTCCAGCCTGTTTCACACACTCCACCCAGTTTGCAACCACGCAAATTCCAGTACAAAGTACCAGGTAGCGAGGTATAATCAGTACTTGGGATAAAGTGAGGAGCAGGCGTTCTCTAACGCCGCTCCCGGTCCGCGCTAGAGAGCGCGGACCTCCTCAAATTCTCAGCTACTGATAATGCTTTAACTGGTCACCTGACAGTTTGCCCTAACAGGTCTGGAGAAGATGGGTTAACAGGATTGGCCGTATGTGGTGCAGGCTTTCCAGCCTGCACGGGACGGGCTGGAAAGCCCGTCCTACACCCTACCCTATGCCAACGGCACAAAGTGTCAGGTAGCTAGATATCTCATCAGATGCGGTCAGCACGCGATAGTAGTCACGATCCACTCCCCACGTGCCCCGCCGGTGGCTGGCTTTGACCCAGTAGGCCCCATGTTCTTTGTCGTACATGGCGTTGCTCTTGCCGCGAGGGGTATAATCGTGCCATTCACGCAACAGGCTCACGACGCGGTAAAGTCGTCCCCGCCAGGTGAACCCGTCGGGCACGCCAGTGCGCTTCTCCGCAATTTGGTTCAGTGAAAACAGGGCCAGACCCAATGTGCACTTTTGACCCTCCAGACGTGTTGCGTGGTGCGTGGTGCGTGGTGCGTGATGGGACGGAACACGGAACACGCAACACGGCTTATTGGCAGGTAAAGAAGCACGTAAACGGGGACATGTTTTCACGCTTTTCAAGTGCGCTCGGTATAAAAGCGGGCATCTTGCTCCACCACTCACACATCTCGCAGTTCAATAGTACGCGCCACGTCGTCAAATAGCACGTACCCGGCCGGATCGCCCCCCTCGGGCCGGCCGAGGCTGCCCACGCCCACCAGGTATCGCGCCCGGGTTTCGAGGGAGATGTGCTGACCTTTGAGCCGCGCCATCCGGCCGGTAGGCCCGATGCGCCACACCTCCCGGCGGTGGGTGTGTCCGTGAAAGAGCACCTGTTTATCCCTGGTCTCCAGTTCGGCCAGAGCCTGCCAGCGGGCGTCTTCGTCCTCGTCCAGATAGGGGAAAAGCTGTCGCCATTTCACGTCGCTGGTTAACATGTAATCCATGAAGTCAGCCACAGTACTCAGTCCCTCCGGCCACCAGGGGGCAGCGTGGACGGCCAGGAAGTTATCTCCGGCGACCACCGGCGTCAGGCTGAGCACGAACTGCTGATTAGCGGCGCTCAGCTCCCGCCAGCGGGAGACCTCCCAGTTGCCGAACACACCGACAGCCCCCACGGAACGCAGCAGGTCGAAACAGGCGTCGGACCCAACGTCGCCCAGGCTGATGATGATCTCCGCGCCGAGTCGCCGCGCGTCGGTGAGAGCGGCTTCCAGAGGACGCAATTTGCCGTGGACGTCCGAGAGGATAGCGTATCGCAAGAGTGTCTCCTGAACAATGATCACCCGGATTAGCAGACAGCGTTTCTATTATACCACACCCTGTCCCAACGGAGAAACATCAGATCATCAAAGGGAGCGTTTCAGATTGGGGGTGGGATGTGGGAAAGGCCCATTTCGACCTCTCCCTACCCCCGCCCGCAGGCTCGCTCCCATCGAATTGTGTCTGGTGGTCTGGCGTTGTCCTGGGGGCGTGAAAAGGTAACTAAAGATCATCCTGAGCGGAGCGTAGCGAAGTCGAAGGATGCCTTTCACTCCCACAGCGGCAGTTGATAGGGCGGCCGCCGGCCATCCAGCAGGACGAAGGGGGCTGCCCGTTGGGGAATGGCTCCCACGCGGCGCAGGTCGCTCAATTCGCGGAACTTGCCTCGCTTACGCAGGCGCACGATGCGCGCCGCCGCGCGTGGCCCGATGCCGGGGATGCGCAGCAGTTCCTCCCGCGAGGCACGGTTGACCTCGATGGGGAATCGTTCGGGGTGCGCCGTGGCCCACATCATCTTCGGATCGGCCTGGCGCGGGAGATTGCCATCCTCGTCGAACACCAGCTCCTCGAAGGTGAAGCCGTATTTGCGCAGCAGCCAGTCGGATTGGTAGAGGCGGTGTTCGCGCCACAGTGGGGTAGGAGGGTGGCCGGCCAGCGGAGTATCGGGCACGGGCTGGAAGGCGCTGAAGTAGGCGCGGGTCAAGCCTACCTGGCGGTAGAGCAGGTCGGCGGTGGTCAGTATCTCGCGGTCGGACTCGCCGGCCGCGCCGACGACGAACTGGGTGGTTTGCCCGGCGGGAGCCAGCCGCCCCTCGCTCTCCTGGCGCAGGCGTTGCACCCAACGCATGGGCTCCAGCAGGGCCGCCGTAAAGTCCTTGCTGGGCGCGATGCGGGCCAGACGGGCGGGGTTAGGGGCCTCCAGGTTCACGGAGACGCGGTCGGCAAGTTGCATCGCCCGCTCGATGTGGGCCGGGGTAGCGCCGGGCAGTATCTTAAGGTGAACGTAGCCGGGGAAGGCGATGCGCTGGCGGATGATCTCCACCGTGGCGATCATGCGGTCCATGGTCTGTCCGCTGCGCCCGCATACTCCTGAGCTGAGGAACAGTCCCTCCACCTGGCCTCGCCGCCACATCTCCTCGAAAGTGCGTGCCAGTTCTTCGGGGGTGAAGCTCACCCGCCGAAAGTCGCGTCCCCGCCGGTTGGCACAGTAGGCGCAGTCACGTTCGCAGGCGTTGGTCAGCAGCACCTTCAGCAAAGTGACGCGCTTTCCATCGGGCAGCACGGCGGGGTAGATCCAGCGCCCCAGGTCATCGCGCTGGCGGGTAGCCTCGCTGCCGCAGGCCTCACTACACAGGTCGTATTGGGCAGATCGGCCCAGGATCTCGATTTTCTCCAGGGTGTCCATAGCTCTCACCTCCCCGGCGAGTGATCTGCCTCTATTATACGAACAGATGTGCTAATTGTCAAGGTGACGGGCACTTGCGCAAGTGCCCGTCACCTGACTACCCCTTGGCAGGCATGTAGCGGTGTAGCTTGGCCGCCAGGTTGGAAAGGGGCAAGCTCTGCAACCACACTCGCCCCGGTCCGGTCAGCGTGGCCAGGAATAGCCCCTCGCCGCCGAACAGGATGTTGGTCACCCCTTTGACCGTGGTCACGTCGTACTGCACCGTGGGTTCGTATAGGGCGATGTGCCCGGGGTCCACTTTCATCACCTGGCCAGGTTGGAGGGTGTAGTCGCGCACCTCGCCGCCAATTTCCAGGAAGACCGTGCCCGGGCCGGTGATCTTCTGCAAGATGAAACCCTCGCCCCCGAAGAGGCCCGCGCCCAGCCGCTTGCGGAAGTGCATCGCCAGCTTGACCGACGTCTCGGCGCACATGAAAGCGTCTTTCTGGCAGATCAGGCTCTGGCCGGCGGCCAGGGTGAAGGGCAGGATCTTGCCCGGCGCTTCGGGGGTGAAGGTGATCAATCCCTGCTCCCCGCGACAGGTGTAGGTAGTCATGAACAGCGACTCTCCGGCCAGTTTGCGCCCCAGGCCGGCCAGCAATCCACCGCGCGTATTGGTTTTCATCTCGATGTCACCGCTCATCCAGGCCATCCCGCCGGATTCGGTGTACATTGCCTCACCGCGCTCCAGGCGAACGTCCAGCGTTTGCATCGTTGTACCGTGAATCTCGTATTGCATCTATGACCTCCTTCAATTCATTCGCTTATCTACCGCCGCAACGGGCATATAGTAAACGGATTACAGCGCGTAGTTGTTCGCATTGTTGTGAACACAATCAGAATACCGAGCCGCTTTGGGGTTTGGGATTTGGCCATTGGGATTTGAAGCACGCGAACTCCTCCAGGGTCAATCCCTGCTCGCCCAGCGCGATGTTCTTGCCCGCCCCGTGGAAATCAGAGCCGCCGGTTTTCAACAGGCCCAGGCTGTCGGCCAGGTCTGCGAACTGTGAGATCAGGGCCGCTACCTGCTGAGGCGAGGCCCCGTAGTGCGGCCGGTTCTTGTCGTAGGGGTAGGCCACCTCCAGCCCCCGGATGCCGGCCTCGTCCCGTGCGCGGCGCACCATTGCTGCCGGATCGCTGACCCCGGGGTAGGCTCCCGGATGGGCCAGTACGGGCACGCCTCCTGCCTGCACGACCAGGTCCACGGCCTCGGCCAGGCGCAGGGAGAAGCGGCGCGGGACGTAGGCTTTGCCGCCCTCCGCCAGGTATTCGCGGAAAAGGGCCGCCTTGTTGGGGAAGCGGCCCGGATTGCGGGCCAGCACTACCTGGGCGATGTGGGGGCGGCCGGGCACGCCCCGGGCCAGGGCGAAGACCTCCTCGACCGGAACGTCAATCCCATCGCGCTGGAGCACCTTGATCTGGGCTATTTTCTGCTCGATGCGCGCCTGTACCACCCGGTCGAGCACGGCGACGAAGTCCGGGTTGGTGTAGTCAATGCCGTAGCCCAGCAGGTGCAACTCGACGAAATCCTTCTCTATCCTGTTCTGGATACTCAGCTCCACGGCGGGCACGACCTCGACTCCCAGTCGCGCGCCGGCGGCCAGTGCCTCCGCGACTCCGCCCACCGTGTCGTGGTCGGCGATGCCGATGACCTGCACTCCCTCGGCAACGGCCAGTTCGATTACCTCGGTGGGCGTGAGCGTGCCATCCGAAGCGGTGGTGTGCACGTGTAAGTCAACTGGGTAGTGAGCGACGATGATTCTCCTCCTTGAACGCAAGCGTCGCCTGGACGTGAACGTCCAGGCTGAGCAGGCGAAGAGTGCTGAAGCACCCTCCGCCAATGTGGGCGGCGGCTCCGAGGCCACCACAGCCTGCTTCAGCAGGCTTCTGCTGCTGAGCCTGGCGCTTCAGCGCCGGGTGGGGGGGCGGATTTCTCAACTACTGACAATCGCTTCAGTCCATCCTTGATAGCTGTGATCATGCTGCTTTCGACGGCCTCTTTGGCCACGCGCACTGCGTTTTTGATGGCTTTAGCGTTGGAGCGGCCGTGCGCGATGATCACCACTCCATCCACGCCGAGCAGGGGCGCGCCTCCATATTCGGCGTAGTCCATCCGCTTGGCGATGCGCCGCAGAGTCGGGATGAGGAGTAGAAGGCCGGGGATCATGGCCAACGCGCCGGGGACCATGAGCAGCAGCCCTGCTTTGTTCAAAGTGCCCCCGGTGAGCTCTGCCTTGAGGTACTTGACGAGGAAAGACACCAGTCCCTCAGAGAGCTTGACCATGACGTTTCCGGTGAACCCGTCGGTAACGACTACGTCCGCCATGCCTCTGGTCACATCCTTGCCTTCGACGTTTCCGATGAAATTCAGGCCGCTGGCCTGCAACAGGGGGTAAGTCTCGCGCACCAGAATGTTGCCCTTGTCCGCTTCTTCGCCGTTGGAGACGATGCCCACCCGTGGGTTGGACAGTCCCCACATCCGTTCCACGTAAGTGGTGCCCATGCGGGCGAATTGGACCAGGTACTCGGGCTTGGGATCGGTGTTGGCCCCCATGTCCAGGAGCAGGATGGGGGTAGGGGCGGCGGGATAGACGGTCGCCAGCGCTGGCCGTTTGATCCCCCGAATCCGCCCCAGATCGAACAGGGCGGCGGCCATCACTCCGCCCGAATTCCCCGCCGAGACGAAGGCGCCGGCCCGCCCGTCTTTTACCAGGCGCATCCCGACGCGCATGGAGGAGTCTCTCTTGCGCTTCACCGCCTCGGTGTGTTCTTCCATCTCGACGACTTCACTGGCATGGACGATGGACAGGGGCAGGCCGGTCGTATCGTGCCGGGCCAACTCTGTCCTGATAATCTCCTCCTGTCCGACCAGAACTATCTCTATGCCGGGGAACTCCCTGGCGGCCAGTACAGCGCCGTCAATGACCACTCCCGGTGCGTGGTCACCGCCCATCGCATCCAGGACGATTTTCATGTGTCCTCCTTAAGTTCAGCGTGGAGATCGCCGATGAACCGGATGTAAAGTCTCGTTATCTATACCTATATGTATAACACCGGACGGCCTGAACCGTCACACTTTGCGTCTTATTGTACGCTACTTTCGCCAAGTTGACAAGTGACCGCGAGGCGAGTATAATTACAGCCGTATTTCAGGCCCCCGTGGCGGAATAGGCATACGCGGCAGGTTGAGGACCTGTGCCCTTCCGGGCGTGCTGGTTCAAATCCAGTCGGGGGCACTTCCCGCAATCCTAAAATGGCTCGGCTTATAGCCGGGCCATTTGCTTTTGATCTACCGCCTGCGTCCGACACCGCTATCCCTTATCTCTGTAGCGCGGAATCTCCTGAGATGCGGTGAGACCTCCGAGGTCTACGAAGACCTCGGAGGTCTGGGATAGGCGCTCATTGGGGAACCTGCTCCCACGTCAGATCGCCCCGCAGCCGCCAGTGGGCGCTTTCCACGCCATTGACGCGGTACACTTCGCCAGGGTACCCCATCGTCGTGTCCAGGCGGATAGACCCCAGCCGCGCGCCGTCTTCGTGCCGCACCACATCGAGACGGCAGTCGGTCGTGCAACCCTCCGGTGTGAGTCGTAGCTCCTCCCCTTCAGCCAGCAGGCCAATCTCCCGCAAGCGGGCGCTGAGCCAGAAAATGTCCCGGTGTGGAACCTCCGGGGCACAGGCTGCTTGCCCCTCCGTGAGTAAGCCCACGTACTGCCAATCCGGGCCGCAATTGGTGAGCAGTTGGAGCATGTAATAAGGCGGCGCGTTGCTGGTCGTCGAGGAGTCGCCCGGCACAAAGAGTGGGCTGTTGGATACAGCTTGCTCGATCTCGGCGCGGAACACCGTGGCGTCCGGATAGGTGTAGAACCGGTCAAGCGCTGCCCATGCCTTGTCCGTCTGCCCGGAGTAGAGATAATCCAGTATCAGCGGCAGAACAGCACATTTGGTATCGTTGTCCCACTCGCACATTCCGCCTGGCGTGGCCTTTTCCGCCGTTTTCAGGTCTCTGGCGATGTCGTCGGCGTAGAGCTGGGGAAAGCGTGGGCTGGCCGGGACGTAGCCCCGCCCGGGTTCGTATTGGAGCACCACTTTCACGGCCGGCGAACCGGCAAAGCAGCAATACTCATACGCGAACAGGTCGTCGCAGGTGATGAACTCAAGAATGCCATCGCCGTCGAGGTCCTGAAAGTGCCCGTCGCAGTTGGACAATGGTGTCTCCAACACTTTCGTCAGCGTGGGCCCCAGGTCGTAGACGATCGTGGAGAAACAGCAGTGCGCCCCGCCGGTAAACACGTTGATGACCACGTCCGGATGCCCATCGCCGGTGATATCCCTCCCCGTCTCTCCACCCAGGCCAGAAAAGGACTCTACCCGCACCTGGGGCTGCCCTGCGCCGGAGATGGTCAAAATATTATCGAACATAAAGGGGTCGCTGGCCGGGTTGCGCCACACACGGATTGCATAGGGGCCGATGAACCGCTCCTCCTGGAGGACGTAAGCCGGGTCGGGCGGTTCAGGGGTGAGAGACATCGGGAGCACAGTTGGGACAGGAGTGGAAGTG
>JAGGZG010000193.1 GCA_021162125.1 Anaerolineae bacterium | reverse complement strand
TGACCTACGTGCCCGTCGGCCGGGGGAGCGACAACCGCGCCATCCTGGCGCTGGCGGTGCGCGACGGAGCCCAGGGCCCGCAGGTTTTCGTGCGCGTGGCCAACTTCGACGACGAAGAGGCGACGGCACTGGTTGAGCTCGACGTGGACGGACAGCTCTTCGATGCCCGGCGGCTCGCCCTGCCAGCCCGTGGTGAGCAGGGGGTCACCATCACCGGACTGCCATTGGACGCCGGTCAGGTGATGGTGCGGCTGAGCGGCGGGGATGCCCTGGCCGTTGACGACGTCGCCTGGGCCGTGCATGCCGCGTCGCAGCCGGCGCGGGTGCTTCTCTACTCGCCAGGCAATGTCTTCCTGGAGCGGGCTCTGGGCTTATTGCCGAACGTGGAAGTCTGGAAGGAACCTTCCAACCTTTCAACTTTCCAACCTTCTAACTCTCCAACTTTCCAACCTTCCATGACTGTGCTCGACGGCTTGCTTCCGGAATCCCTTCCCCCCGGCAACCTGCTCGTCCTCAACCCGCCGCGCTCCACTGAGCTTTTCACCGTGGGGGAGGTGTTTACCGCGACCCAGGTGACCCGCGTCGAGAGCGAGGATCCGCTGCTGCGCTACGTGGGCCTGCGCGACGTGCATGTGGCCCGCGCGCGGTTCGTCACCCCGCCGGGATGGATGCGCGTGCTGGTGCAGGCCGAGGGTGGGCCACTGCTCCTGGCCGGGGAGAGGGAGGGGCGGCGTGTGGCGGTTCTCACCTTCGACCTGCACGCCTCCGACCTGCCGTTGAAGATCGCTTTCCCCCTCCTGATGTCCAACCTGGTAAGCTGGCTGGCTCCGACGGGTGGCCTGGAGATGCCGGCCACGCTGCGTCCTGGCGATCCCATCACTTTGCGACCCGGCGTGAGTGCCACCCAGGTCGTGGTCGAATCACCCTCGGGCCGGCGCTGGACATACCCCGTCACAGGTGAGCCCATTCCCTTCGCTGAGACCGCCGAGCTTGGCATCTACACTGTCTACCAATCATCGGCTTCATCCGTTGAATCGGCAGACCAGGCCGACCAGGCCGACCGCTTTGCCGTCAATCTGTTCAGCGAGACCGAGTCGGACATCGCGCCTCGGGAGACGATCACTATCGGCGACCAGCAGATCGTCGTGCCCAGGGAGAGTGCGAGAAGTCGCCAGACGTGGTGGCGTTGGCCGGCGCTCGCTGCCGTGATAGTGTTGCTCGTCGAGTGGTGGGTGCATTGGCGGGGCGGGAGATTGCTATACTGAGCGAAAAACGTGGAAACGGGCACTTGATGTTGATGTACCTGCTGAGAAACTGAGCGTGTTGCGTATTGCGTGTTCCGTGATGATGTGGCACGCAACACGCACCACGCACCACGCAACAGAAAATGGGAGGTTTTCGTGGAAGTAACACCCATCAACCAGATCACCGCCGAACAGGTGGAGCAGACCGTCGCCGTGCAGGGCACGCTGATGGACGTGCGCTCGCTGGCGGGCAAGGGCTACAAGTTCGTCCTGACCGATGGCACGGGACAGATCGCTCTCGTCGTCTGGCGCAACGTGTACGAGTCGCTGCCGGAGCCGGATAAGCTGGGCGTCGGGGCACAGGTGCAGGCCCGGGGCAAGGTGGGCCAATACGGGGACGAGCTGCAGATAGTGCCCCAGAGCGCTGAGGATGTGGTCATCGTCAAGGAGCCGCCTACCGCCCACGCTACCCCGCTGGGCGAGGTCACCGCCGAACTCACCGGACAGTGGCGCACCGTCCAGGGCGAGATCGTCGAAGTGTGGGCTTTCAGCCGGGGGATGAAGGCTCGTCTCCGCGATGCCACGGGCGAGGTCGTGATCCTGCTGTGGCAGAACATCTACGCCAGCCTGCCCGATCCGGAGGCGTTCAGCGTGGGCACGAAACTGCGGGCCACCGGCCAGATCAACGTCTTTGGCGAAGAACTCCAGGTGATCCCCAGAACCCGCCGCGACGTGACCGTGCTGGACTGAGGGTGTTTCGTGTTGCGTGTTCCGTAAAAACGTATCACGCACCGCGCAGCACGCAGCACGCAACACGCAACACGCACCACGCTAGGATTCCCATGCCTATTACCTTCACCCACCCCTGGGCCCTGATACTGCTCCTCGCCCTGTTGCCCACCGTCTGGCTGTGGCGGCAGGGACGTGGCCGCGTGCGCCGTGCCCGCACGACGTTCATCCTGCTGGTGCGCGTGCTCATCCTGGCCCTGCTGGCGTTGAGCGTCGCTGGGGTGCAGCTCGTGCGCGCGGTGGACGAGCTGGCCGTGGTCTTCCTGGTGGACGTCTCGGACAGCGTCTCCCCGCCCTGGAAGGCATCGGCGCTGAGCTTCGTGGAGGCGGCACTGGCGGAGATGGGGCCTCACGACCGGGCCGGAATCGTGGTCTTCGGCAGTGACGCATTGGTTGACCGCCCCGTGTCGGCGGCGCGGGAGCTGGATGAGCTGTTTTCCATTCCGGCCACCGGCCACACCGACATCGAGGAGGCCATCCGCCTGGGACTGGCCCTCTTCCCCGGTGCGACCCAGAAGCGACTGGTGCTCCTTTCCGACGGCCAGGAGAACGTGGGCACGGCGGAGATGGCGGCGCAATTGGCGGCGGCCGGCGGGGTCGAGCTGGACGTGGTACCCCTTACTCCGGGCGCAGGCGCGGAGGTGTGGGTAGATGCCCTGGAAGTCCCGCCCACCCTGCATCAGGGCGAGTCCTTCAGCCTGGTGGTGAAAGTGCACAGCACGGCGAGGACGGCGGCCACCCTTCGCGTAGTCAGCAATGGTAAATTGGTTAGCGATGAGGTGATTCAGCTTCACGCCGGCCTCAATTCTTACGCCCTGCCACTGGTGGCCGGCACACCCGGGTTCAGCACTTTCCGCGTGCAGGTAACCGCTGAGCAGGACACCTTCTACCAGAACAATCAGCTCGCCGCCTTCAGTCTGGTGCGTGGCGCGCCACGGGTGCTCATCGTGGCCCGCGAGGCCGCCGAGAGCGAGAACCTGGTAGCCGCCCTCACGGCCACCGGCCTCCAGGTCGAGGAGACCACCCCGGCCCGCCTTTCCTCTGATCTGACCGAGCTGGGCGAGTATGCCGCTCTGGTGCTGGTCAACGTCCCCGCTGTCGAACTGGGACCGCGCAAGATGGCCGCGTTACAGACTTACGTCCGCGACCTGGGACGGGGGTTGGCGTGCATCGGGGGAGAGGAGAGCTACGGCGTGGGCGGGTACTTTCGCACCCCGCTGGAGGAGACCCTGCCCGTGGAGATGCGCATCAGGGACAAGGCGCGGATGCCCACCCTGGCCCTGGTTTTCGTCGTGGACAAATCGGGGAGCATGGGCTCCGGCGGGACGGTGGGCGGCCCGCCCAAAGTGGAACTGGCCAAGGAGGCTGTGATCCGTTCCGTGGAGCTGCTGGGCCCCGGCGATAAACTGGGGGTGGTGGCCTTCGACGACAACGCCCACTGGGCAGTGGACCTGGCTCCCCTGGCCGACGTAACCGCCGTGCAGGAGAGGGTGGGTACCATCCGCGCCGGGGGCGGCACCGACATCTTCGCTGGGCTTAAGGCCGCCGCCAACGCCATCCTCCCCGCCGACGCGCGGGTCAAACACGTGGTGCTCCTCACCGATGGCGGAGCCAATCCCACCGGCATCCCTGAATTGGTGGACGAGATGCGCGCCGCCGACGTCACCCTCTCGGTGGTGGCTGTGGGCCAGGACTATGCTCCCTTTCTGGAGCCATTGGCCGTGCGGGGTGGGGGGCGTTTCCATTTCGTGCAGGACCCCGCTTCCATCCCGGAGATATTTGCCCAGGAGACGGCGATTGCTCAGCGGGCTTACATCATCGAGGAGACCTTTTTCCCCAGGCAGGTCGCGTCCAGTCCCATCCTGGCCGGGATCGAGGCCGTGCCCGCGCTGTACGGTTACGTGGGCACGTCGGGCAAGGACGCGGCTCAGGTGGTGCTCGTCTCCGCGCAGGGTGATCCCATCCTGGCCGGGTGGCAGTACGGGCTGGGACGGGCGGTGGCCTGGACGTCGGATGCCCGGGGACGGTGGGCGCGGGAGTGGGTGACCTGGGAGGGGTTCCCCCGCTTCTGGGCGCAGGCCGTGCGCTGGACCATCGTCGAGCGGGCGGAGAGTGGGCTGGAGGCGCGGGTGGCCCAGGAGGGCGAGCAGGCGCGTGTCACCGTGGACGTGGTGGACCAGGCCGGCGATTACTTGAACGGGCTGGTGGTCCAGGCCAACGTCGTCGCCCCATCGCTGGAGCGGGAGGTCGTCGCCCTGCGGCAGACCGCGCCGGGCCACTACGAGGGGGTGTTCGCCGCGCCGGAAGAGGGCGTCTATCTGCTGGGCGTCACTGCGGGGCGTGAGGAGGCTGGCGGCACTGTGCGCACACTGGCCTCACAGGCCACCGGCTTCGTGCGCGGCTACTCGGACGAGTACCGCCGTTTCGGGGCGGACACCGCCCTGCTGGCCCGCCTGGCGGAAATAGGCCACGGGCGCGAGCTGCGCTCACCTGACGAGTCTTTTGCTCACACTCTAGCCGCCGTGCGCACCCACGCCGACGTGTGGCCCTGGCTGTTGGCGGTCGCCGTCTGTCTCCTGCCCCTGGACGTGGGCCTGCGCCGCGTGACGGTGGGCCTGGCGGACGTGCGCGGCTGGCTGGTGCGGGGCTGGGCTCGCTTGCGGAGGCGACGTGTGCCTCAGCCTGCGCCCTCTGGTCTGGAGCGGCTGTTGGTGGCCAAAGAAAGAGGAGTGAGGAAGCAGGAAGCAGGAGACAGGGGGCGGGAAGCAAGGGGCAGGAAGCAGGAAGCAGGAAAATTGAGGGAAGTGGGGGCACTCAGGGGA
>JAGGZG010000281.1 GCA_021162125.1 Anaerolineae bacterium | reverse complement strand
GTTAGCAGCATTGAGCTTTAGCTCCTCAGGCGCGGTTTCAACCGCTGGCCTGAGTAACCCCAACTTGACAAATCGGCCCAATAGGAGTATATTATACCCCAAGTGAGATCCAGAACCTTGCAGGGACTCCTCAATTTTCAGCGGATGGAATTACACAGATGATGTCCTGGCAGTACGAAACCGATTTTGCCTATTTTTACTACTATTATTTTACCCCCTTTATAGATAGGGCGGTTGCTTCATGCTGGGAGGAGGCTGGTGTAGGATAGGCAAAGTCGCACAAGTGTTGCGTAAGGGCGTGGAGCAATCACCTCCACGCCCTTTTTTTGTACCCTGTGGAGAGTATGGAGGGAACGATGATAACCTATCGCGGCATTCGTGGCGCTACCAGCGTGGAGGCCAACGATGCAGGTGCCATCATCACGGCGACGCGGGAGTTGCTGGAGCACATCGTTGCTGCCAACAACTTAGCAGTGGAAGATGTGGTCAGCGTGATTTTTACTGCCACGCCCGATCTGAACGCGGCCTACCCAGCCCGTGCCGCCCGCGAGATGGGCTGGGTGCACGTTCCCCTGCTGTGCATGCAGGAGATGAACGTCGAGGGAAGCCTTCCTAGCTGCATCCGGGTGCTGGTGCTCTGGAACACCGATCGGCCTCCTACCCAGATTCGGCACGTCTACCTGGGCAGGGCCCGTGCCCTACGACCCGATCTGGTAGAGTGTGAGTATGGTTAACGCCATTTCACACGACCAACAGGGTTATCCTGAGCAGTCGAAGGACTCCTTCGCAGCTCCGTGGCTGGAAAATCCACCGGGCAGTTATCCTTTTGCGCCCCCTTCAGGGAGGAGAATATGACCAGGGCAGCATTTCAAGGTATCGCCGGAGCCTATTCGGAGGAGGCCATCCACCAGTTCTTCGGTCCAGAGGTAGAGAGTATCCCTTGCAGGACGTTGGCCGATGTCTTTCTCGCTGTGGAAAGCGGCGATGCCGACTATGGGATGCTACCGATAGAGAATGCCGTTGCTGGCTCCGTGACCCGCTCCTATGAACTGCTGATGGAGCACGATCTGCGCATCTACGCCGAGGTGATCTTGCGCGTGCGGCACATGCTACTCGCCCTGCCCGGCACCAAACTGGACGACGTGAAGCGGGTGAGATCGCACCCGCAGGCGCTGGCCCAATGCCAGCATTACCTGAGCCGCCATGGGCTGGAGCCCGAGCCCGCGTTCGATACCGCCGGCAGTGCCCGCGATCTGGCGGCCAACCCGGAGCCCGGCGTCGCCGTGATTGCCAGCGCCTTGTCCGCCCCACTATACGGCCTGGAGATCCTCGATCGGGACATCGAGGACTTTGCCTTCAACTACACACGTTTCTTTGTCCTGGCCACGGAGGGCCCGCCTCGTGCCCAGCGAAACAAGACTTCTCTCGTCTTCACCACTCCTCACCAGCCAGGCGCGTTATACGAGTGCCTGGGGGAGTTTGCCAGACGGCACATTAACCTCACCAAGATCGAATCACGCCCGCGCCTGAACCGGCCCTGGCAGTACATCTTCTACCTGGACTTTGAGGGACACTGCCAGGACCCGGAGTGCGAAGCGGCTATCATGGGATTGCTACGGCGCTCCTCGTTTATAAAGCTGCTGGGTTCCTACCCGGCCGCCACGACGCCGGTTCCCGATAACGAATTGTGGCCCTGATGAAGGTTAAGAAAGTTCCTGAACCAAATGGCGCTATAACGCGCGCATTGGAGATAAGCACATGATTGTTGTGATGGAGAAGGGCGCACTCAGCGCCCAGATCGCCAACGTCACTGCCCGCATCGAGCAGTCGGGCCACCAGGTACACATCTCGGAGGGCGAGGAGCGCACCATCATCGGCGTCATCGGCAACGGGCGCCCGCTGGATCGTGAGCAGATCGAGCGGATGGACGGTGTCGAGAGGACGGTACCAATCCTGCGGCCTTTCAAACTGGCCAGCCGGGAGTTCCACCCACAGGACACCATCGTCGCGGTCAACGGAGTGTCCATCGGCGGCCAGGAAGTGATCGTGATGGCCGGGCCGTGTGCCGTCGAGAGCCGGGAGCAGATACTGGAGACCGCGCGCGCCGTGAAAGAGGCGGGAGCTCACGTGTTGCGTGGTGGGGCCTTCAAACCGCGCACCTCCCCCTACAGCTTCCAGGGATTGGGCAAGGAAGGGCTGCGGCTCCTGGCTGCAGCGCGCGAGGAGACCGGGCTTCCGGTCGTCACCGAGGTGATGGATCCGCAGATGGTGCCGCTGGTCGCGGCCTACGCCGACATCCTCCAGATCGGTGCGCGGAACATGCAGAACTACGCCCTGCTGCACGCCGTGGGCGAGGCGCAGCGGCCAGTCCTGCTCAAGCGGGGCATGATGTCTACTATAGAAGAGCTGCTGATGGCAACCGAGTACATCCTCTCCCACGGCAACGATCGGATCATCCTGTGTGAACGCGGTATCCGCACCTTTGAACCCTATACCCGCAACACCTGCGACATCAGTGCCGTGCCGTTGCTCAAACAACTCAGCCACCTGCCGGTCGTCGTGGACCCCAGCCACGGGACGGGCAAATGGGAACTGGTGGAGCCGGTCTCGCGGGCGGCCGTGGCCGCCGGAGCCGACGGCCTGCTCATTGAAGTCCATCCCCATCCCGAGGAAGCCCTTTCGGACGGGGCACAGTCCCTCAAACCGGCCCGTTTTGCCGACCTGATGCGGGGCCTGCGGCCCGTGGCCGCAGCGGTCGGGAGGACGCTGTGAAAGCATTAGCGGAGACCCAAGTCACTATCATTGGATTGGGACTGATGGGCGGCTCGCTGGCGGGGGCATTGCGCGGGAAGTGCCGGGCCGTCGTCGGTGTGGCGCGACGGGCGGAGACGATTGAGACAGCGCTGGCCCGTGGCCTGATTGACCGGGGCACGACCGACACGGCAGACG
>JAGGZG010000240.1 GCA_021162125.1 Anaerolineae bacterium | reverse complement strand
CTATACCCCACCTTCTGCACCTTAGCGTAAGTTTTGTGCAAGTAAAAGCCAGAACACCAACCGGCACACCCGGCACGCCCTTTTGGCTGCCTAGGGCGCATTTGCCGTACCGGCCAAGTTGTCGTCGCGTAGCAAGGGGTGCCGTCTGTGCTAAAGGGTTTCGTGGTGGCGTTGGCCTGGGCGGAGTGGGGTGAAAGGCGGATGCAAACAGGCGGCTTGGCCTAACTCTGCGTTCAGCGGACGCGGCTATGCTGCGCGCGAACCGTGGCGCGAAAGAGCAGGATAACTTTCGCCTACAGGCTTCCCGGACAACCACGCCGCGCCGCTGACGCAAACTGTTATGCTGGCCGCCGTCGGCTTGGTGGTGGTCTCCTACGGCGCTTGGCAACATGCGCGCCAGAGTAGCGACTAAGAAAATGTGGGGCAGACAGCCATGCTGCCTAAGTTAATGACAGGTTTTGGTTGCGGCTGGCGGCTGCGCTCCGGCTGAAGATCACCCAACAGACCCTGAAGGTGATGCAAGTGCTCGTCGGCCAGCGCGAGCCAGACGAGGACGAAGTTCTTTAGACCAGGTCCCCGCCCTACCCCTGCGCGGCTGGGCGGGGCCTGAGCGCCAGGAAGAGTACCAGGAACAGGGCGGCCGGCGCTGCGCCACAGCAAATCGTCCGGGAGCGGGGCGGAGGCGATGTGGGCGACGATGCCGGTTGCGGTGTGCCCACGGCCGGCGTCCCCTGCTGAGGCAGGAGTGTAGCCACCACCGATGCTCCCTCGCGGGGCGGCGCACCGATGTACTGTCGCCACTCGTCCTCCAGCCCGTCCACGTCGAAGCCGAACACCTCCATCAGACCATCGTCCTGGTGCGCGCCAACGCTGAACACCTCGATCAACTCGGCCACCTTTTCCTCACCGTAGTGCTCGAACATGAAGTTGACCACGCTCCAGCTTTCCGCGTAGGCCAAGTTCACCATGTCCCGGTCCGTCGGGAAGTTGCTGTTCAGCGAGCGGATGGAAAGCAGGGTGTTGTTGCGGATGGCCCGCTCGAGCGCGGTCCGCTCGTAAGCAGTCGGCCCGCCCTGATAGTAAACGGCCAGCCCCTCGTCCATCCAGTGCGGCAATCCGCCGAAAGGCGGAACCATTTTCTGGGCGATGACGGCGTGGGTCAGCTCGTGGGCGATGGCCTCCAGTCCCCACTCCAGGTTGTCGGGCGCGATGCCGATGAGGATAATCGGATAGCCCGCGCCGGAGAATGACCGCCCCCCGGTCCATTCCTGGGCCCCCTCTTCCAACGCTGCGTGCAGGTCATCGTAAGTGCCGTAGACGTACAGCTTGATGCGGTGCTTCACCGTCACGCCCAGATCGCGCTCGATGTTGTCCAGGCTCTCCACCGCCTGGTCGAACAGAGTCTGCCCAAAGTCATCGCTGCCCCGGTACCAGTAGAGCGCCACCCGGTCGTTGGATAGTTCTTTCCACTCGTGGGTATTGTCCTCGTAGGTGAAGACCGTTGGTTCTGTCTCCAGTTCGTGGCCCGCTGCATCCCGCACCCGCCAGTGATAGCTGATCTCCACGCCGGGCGGCAGGTAATACTGGGCACGCATATCCAGCTCGTACTCAGCGTGGATGGTCGTGCCCGGCGTGAACTCCGGGTAGACCTCCGTGGCAACCGGACGGCGGGTGGTCTGCATCTGATAAACGAGCACCACCTCGTTGATCTCGCTGTCGCTGCTCGCGTCCAGGTGGAAGACAATGCGCTCTCGAAAGTTAAACTCGTGCCCGCTATCCTGGATGGTGATCCCGCCCTCTTGCGCGCCAGCCGTAGGGACGCAGACGAGCAACGCGGTCAGCGCCAGACACAACACAACGAACCTTCTCATGATTGCACTCCTCGCATGATACGCAACATCACCGGCTGGCAGCAACGCTCGCCCGCCGCACCCCGGGGCGGACTAGCGCCAGGATCGCACAGGCTGACCCGACGAGCAGAGCACAGGTCAGGTAGACCCAGGGCAAGCCCCACCATTCAGCGATGAGGTAGCCTACCATCGGGCCGCTGGCCGCGCCGATGTCGCCCGCCGTGGCGAACAACCCGATAGCTACACCTTGCCCTTCACCCGCCACCAGATCACCGGTCATGGCAGCCAGGGTGGTAAACACTGCTCCGCCTCCGATGGCGGCCAGAGCAAAGCCGAGAATCACTGTCCAGGTATCCCCTCCCCACGCCAGAAGCAAAAGCCCGCCCAAAAGAATCAGCAATCCGCCCAGCGTCACGGGCCCGCGCCGGCCCAGGCGGTCTGAGCTGTACCCCGAGATCAGGTTGAAAGCGATGCCCAGCAGCGTGCGCGACGAGAGGAAAATCCCGGTCAGCGAGGCCACGCCCAGCACCAGCGGACCGACGTGAGCCGGATCACCAAAGCGCTCCTTGAGGAGCAGCCCAATGGTGGACATGAGCACGCCGTTGCCGACGAACATACTGGCAAAGCTGGTGTAACTCACACTCAGTAAATGCCTGTTCCACAAGCGGAGTGGGGGACCGTTAACCGTGGTTGATTCATGGTGAGGGCGAGGGTGTGGCCGACCGGTCTCCGGCAGGAAAGCCAGGGTCACCAGCAACCCCAGGCCCGTACCGGCGGCGCAGATCAGGAAGGTGGCGCGATAGCCCAGCAGGTCAGTGAGGAAACCGCCCAACAGCATGCCAATCGCCCCGCCCAGGAAGGTCAACGCCTGGTATGCGCCGGTGATCCGCCCCCGGTCGGCGGGGGTGGAGATGTCGAGCAGAATATTGTAGCTGCCCACCATGATCAGTGCCCAGGCTGTGCCCCACACCAGACGGGCCGCGAGCAGTGGCCAGAAGCCCCGCGCCAGGGCGTAGGCCACTGTAGAGACCACCCCCAGGCCCAGGGCGACGATAAACGGCCGCCGTCGGCCCGCGCGGTCGTACAGTGCACCGACCGGGGAGTTGAGGAAGATGCGCACCAGACGATTAGCCCCCAGAATCAGACCCACGGCACCCAGGGCGATCCCGGCTGCCGTCGTGTGCGAGGGCAAGGCGGAATACAGAGCCGAGTCGCCCAGCAAAGAGAGAGCGGTGGCCGTGCTCAGGGGCAGCAGAACGCGCCACGGGCTGTGCACTAAACGATCCCCGCCTGATCCAGGAGCGCGCGGCTGGCGCTCACCAGGGCCGAATCCGAGTCGAGTTCGATCATCGGCCGGCCGACGATGTCAAACTCAACGACCTGCTCGTCGTAGGGCAAGGTGCCCAGGAGGGGCACACCGATCTCCTTCACCCGTTCGGCGAGGGGCGCGGGCAGTTCACCACGCACGCCGTTGATCACCAGGTAGGACCGACGGATACGGGTGCCCAGCTCGCGGGTCAGTTCCACGATGTTCTTTGCCCCCATCAGGCCGCGCATGGTGGGGTCGGAGATGATGAACAGCAGGTCAATGTCGCGCGTGGTCTGGCGGCTGATGTGCTCCATGCCTGCCTCGTTATCAATGACCACGTAATCGTAATCATTGCCCAGGCGGTCAATCACGTGGCGCAGGATGTTGTTGGCCGCGCAGTAGCAGCCTGGCCCCTCCGGCCGGCCCATGGCGATCAGATCTACGCGGTCGCCCTCCACCAGTGACCGGTTGATCCGGTACTCGAAGTAATCATGCTTGGACATACTGGGGTCGTACCGGCCGCTCTGCACGTCCAGCATCGTCTCCTCGCGGATGTGACCGATTGTCTCCTCCAGCTCCATGCCCAGCACCAGGTTAAGGTTGGCGCTGGGATCGCCGTCAATGGCCAGGATGCAGCCCGTGCTGCGCTCACTCAGATATTTGATCACCATCGCGGTGAACGTGGTCTTGCCCGTTCCCCCTTTCCCGGCGACGGCTATTGTCTTGGTCATGAAAGTCTCCTGAGAAATGATGTGTGTATTTGCTGCAAAAGTCATCCTTCGACTTCGCTACGCTCTGCTCAGGATGACCCTTGCCCCCATTTGCTAAAATTGCCGGCCAATCATGGTTGATCCGCGGCCCGGCGAGTGCGCCGCCGGCGACAAACTGCGGCGGTAAGCGGCGCGCCACCCAGAATCACCATCCCGATGGGGCACAGCCCCCCACCTGGCGGTGATACCGACGATGACTGAGCAGTTGGCACGCTTGTAGCCGTATCCACGGCGACCCTCGTCCCGGTGGCGGTGGCGGTGGAGGGAGCTGCGACGGTGGCCGTCGGTGTGGCCGTTGACGTCGGCGTGGCGGTGTTGGTAGGTGTGGGGGTGTGCGTCGGCGTATGCGTCGCGGTGGGCGTTGGCGTTGGGCTGGGCGTGTACGTCGGCGTGGAGGTCGCGGTGGGCGTGGCCGTGGGCGTCGGGGTGTACGTCGGCGTGTGGGTTGCCGTCGCCGTGAAAGTGGGCGTTGTGGTGGGCGTATCCGTCGGTGTCGGGGTGGATGTAGCCAACAGCGAGGAGATGTACCCACCCCCCACACAGATCAAACCGAAAGCGACGATCAAAATCACTAACAACGCCCCACCCGCCAGGGCGATCTGCCATGTCTGGAAAGGCAGACGGCGTAGCGGAACAGTTGACGAAGCCGGGGGCAGCTCGATGGTGGGCCGCGCCGGGGGAGCCGTTTCCTCCACCGGCTCCTTGCGTAGCGGCTCTTCGGGCAGCTTGAATCGCTCGACGACGGTGGTCTCGCCGGTGGCCGTCTCGGCGGTGAGTTTGATTACGATGACGGTGATGTTGTCCGGCCCGCCTCGCTCGTTGGCGCGGCTCACCAGTGCCTCGGCTGCGGCCTGGGGCTCGCGCGACGTGACCTCCCGCCAGATTTCTTCCTCACTCACCACGTTGGTGAGACCGTCAGTGCACAGCACCAGCGCGTCACCGGGCTGCAAATCCCGCTCAAAAATGTCCACTTCGACGTCCGGTTTGTGCCCCAGGCAGCGGGTGATCACACTGCGGTAGATGTGCCCCCGAGCTTCCTCCTGGGTCAACAAGCCAGCCTCGACTTGCTCGCCCACCCAGGAGTGGTCGCGGGTGATCTGCTCGATGTCCCCCTCGCGCAGGAGGTAGAGCCGGCTGTCGCCCACGTTGGCGATGATCGCCTTATCCTGGTGCAAAACCACCGCCACCAACGTGGTGCCCATCCCGGCCCGGGCCTCGTCGGTGGTAGCCTGGAAGTATACCGCCTCGTTAGCAGCGACTACCGCCCGGCGCAGGCTCTCTTTCAGATCGGGGATCGGATCGCTGTAGTATGCCTCGAACAGGACGGAAATGGCCAGTTGGCTGGCCACCTCGCCGGCCGCATGTCCGCCCATCCCATCGGCCACGGCGTACAGCCGCCCCTTGCGAGCGATCACCTCCGGGTGATGGTCCTCCTCACGGACGATCCCCCAACTGTCCTCGTTCAGCTCGCGCTTTTGGCCCGGATCCGAGAACGCCCCGACCAGGGGGCGGAGTTCTTCTGTTGTGCTCATGGGCCGTCCTCCACTATGCAACCGCAGTTGACCGCGCACGCGACGGCCCTTATTTTACCCTTGAATGTCAATTTTGACAACAACCCATTGGAGCGGCCCTGAATGTAAAAACGCGGCGCAAGACGCCGCGTTCACAGCCATCCTCGTTACCATCCATCCGTAAAGCCGGCATGACTCACCGGGGCGGGAGTAAGTCCATCGGATTAACGGGCTCTCTGTTCCGCCGTACTTCAAAATGGAGGTGTGGGCCGGTGGAACGGCCGGTGCTGCCTATGTTACCGATCCATTGCCCTTTCTCCACGTACTGTCCGGCGCGAACCCACACCGCGCTCAGGTGGCCATAGTAGGTCCAGTAGCCGTTTCCGTGGTCAATGATGATCAAGACGCCGTAGCCCATCTTGGTCCATCCCGCCTGGCGGACGTATCCTCTGTCGGCGGCGAACACGTGAGTGCCCTTGGAGTTGGCTATGTCAATACCAGTGTGCCAGCGGGTCCCAGTCCACCCAAACAGATCGGTCAACCGCCCCTGCGTAGGCCAGATGAATTGGCCGGAGCCACGCGGCGCGTCGGCCGGGAAGGGGCCGGTGTACGTGGGACGAAACACCACCGGCACGTAAGGTTTTCTGCCACCGGGCACGACCAAGTGATAGCCTACTCGCAGGTCTGCGTCGCTTTGCACATTATTGAATGGACAGCCAGTGATGTCTGCAACCTTGACATCGTATGTCTTAGCGATCTTAGCCAGGGTGTCATTGTCGCAGACGCGGTGATATGCGCCGTCAATGGGGAGGATGTTAAGGATCTGCCCCGGCAGCAGGAGATCAGGGTTGTCTTCCAGGTGTTCGTTGGACCACATGATCGTGGTCCACCTGAGGCCAAATTGGGCAGCGATGCCGGACACCGTGTCGCCAGGCTGCACAGTGTAGGTGATCACCCCCCGGCGCAGGCGGTCGGGGATGGTGGTGTGCGGAACGGGAAAACGGACGAGGGTAGAGCGCTCGGCGGGAAGCAGGCTGCCCCGGTCAGTCAGAGGAGCGTAGGTGCGGTTGCCCAGGCTGGGCGCGGCCGTGGGGGGCAGCAGTTGGGGGGAATCGGCGCGCGGCAGTTGTATCCCCCCCAGGGACAGAACCAATACCACCAAGCCAATGACGGTCAGGTGAGAAGTGTAGCGCAATAGAAATGGCCGGAGGCGAATTTGGAGGTTCGTCCGCGCCCTGGGACGGGGTAGCGATTTGAGGACGGCCAGTAGTTCTCCGATTTTTACGTCGAGGGAGGACGACGTTGGCGTCTCCGCCATATTCCTCTTCCTCTCCCCTGTCGAGAGCGACAGGGGGCTGCTTGGCGACTCACCGGCGTGTATTATACCACAGAAGGGAATCTACGCCAAATTGCAGCCCGCCGCGCTGAGAATCCCGCCTTACGGGATTGCACCCTCAGACCCCCGGAGGTCTTACTAATTCTGGACGCGGGGGAGCAGGGAGATAGCCTCGCTGCGGAGGGAAAGGCAAATGGAGGCACCGAGTGGGGGCAGGCTCTCGCTGATCGCCTGGACGGTGAAACTCAGGTGCAGACCGCTGGCGTGACGGATCACCAGGCGATAGTAACCGCCCCGGAAGGAGCGCTCCACCAGGGTGCCAACGATGGCGTTGTCGTCAGCGAGCGGGCTCTCCGTTATCACCCCAGCTGCTTCGGGGCGGATCAGCACGGTTGCCTCAACTCCCAACTCCCAATTTCCAATTCCCAAATTGCTAATTTCCAATCTGCCGATTTCCGTCTCAACTTCCGCGTGTCCCTTGCCCACACCAACCACTTTTCCAGGCAACAGGTTGGTCAGCCCCAGGAAGCGGGCCACGAACTCCGTGGCCGGATTCTGGTAAACGTCCTGTGGTGTACCTTCCTGCACTTTCCGCCCGTGGTTCATGATCACTACCCGGTCGGCCACGGTAAATGCCTCTTCTTGATCGTGGGTGACGTAGATCGCGGTCACGCCCACGCCCTTGAGGATGGCGCGTAACTCGTTCATCAGCCGCTCGCGGAGGGTGCGATCCAGAGAGCCCAGCGGCTCGTCGAGCATAAGCAGCCGTGGGCGGGGGGCCAGACTGCGGGCCAGGGCGACCCGCTGTTGCTCGCCCCCGGAGAGCAGGTTCACGTCCCGCTCCTCGAAGCCGGACAGGCCCACCAGTTCCAGCACCTCCCTCACCCGGGTCTCAACCTCTGTCCGGGGCAGGTGCATCATGCGCAGGCCGAAGGCCACGTTCTCGAAGACGTTCTTGTGTGGGAAGAGGGCGTAATCCTGAAACATGAGGCCGAAGTTGCGGTGATGCACGGGCACGTCACGGACGTCACGCCCCGCGAAGAGCACCTGACCTGCGTCGGCCGTCTCCAGGCCGGCGATGATGCGCAGCAGTGTGGTCTTGCCGCAGCCCGACGGACCCAGCAGACAGACGATCTCCCCTTCGTTCACGGTGAAACTGATGTCGTCCGGGAAGCGCTCATCGCCGTAGGATTTGGTGAGGTGATGGATTTCCAGAATAGGCATGGGATACTCCACCTAAAATTCCCCTACTTCCCCATACCTGAACCGTTCGATACTCAGGAACCCCATCGCGCAAACCAGCATCAGCAGGGTGCTCATGGCCAGTGCCTGACCGTAGTTCAACGCGCCCGGCTGCCCCAGGAAGCGGTAAATGGCTATCGGCATGGTCGGCATCTGGGGGCGGGCAATGAGCGAGGTGGCTCCGAACTCCCCCATGGAAATGGTGAAGGCGAAAACTGCGCCCACCAGTAACGCGCGGCTGACGATTGGCAGGTCAATCTCCCGCCAGACGCGGGCCGGGGACGCGCCCAGCACACTCGCCGATTCTCGCAGATGCGGATGGATGCCGCGCAGAACCGGCAGCACGGCACGGACCACGAAGGGAAACGCAACCAGGGTGTGAGCTATCGGGATGAGCAGTGGTGAGGTGCGCAGGTTGAGCGGCGGGCGGTCCAGGGCGATGATGTACCCGAAACCCAGGGTCACCGCCGAGGTGCCCAGCGGGAGCATGAAAATCGGATCCAGCCATCGACTGAGGCGGCTCTTCCGGTCGGCCAGGAGGTAAGCGCCGATGACACCCAACACGAGCGCCAGTCCCACTGTCAGCGCAGCAAAGGCCAGCGAATTGCGCACCGCCTCCACCGGCGGCACGAAGAACACCGAGCCACGCCGGTTGACGAACAACTCGCTGTAATTTGTCAGGGCGTAGCCTCTGCCGGTCCACAGTGAACGCTCGGCCAGGGCCAGCAGTGGGGTGAGGAGCAACACGACCATGAAAACGACGTTTCCGCCCACCAGTGCCCGGTCGCGCCAGGTCGTTGGCCAGCGTTGTGTCGTCTGCTGGGGGCGAAGTTGTAACGGGCGAGCGGTGCGGGCCTGTAGGCGAGTGTAAACCGAGGTCATGGCCAGTGTCAGCGTGATCTGGGCCAGGGAGAGGGTAGCCGCCAGCGGCAGATTGAACAGGTGAACGGTCTGCCGGTAGATTTCCACCTCCAGCGTGGCGAACCGTGGCCCACCCAGGATGAGCACCACGCCGAAGCTGGTGAAGCAGAAGATGAACACCAACAGCGCGGCGGCCACCAGTGCCGGGGCAAGCAGGGGAAGCGTTACCTGCCAGAACGCCCGCCAGCTATCAGCGCCCAGCAGACGCGCGGCCTCCTCCAGGCGCGGGTTCAGGTTAGCCCAGAAGCCACCAACGATGCGTAGCACCACGGTGTAATTGTAGAACACGTGGGCCAGCAGTATGATCCAGATAGTGTGTTGCAGGTTGATCGGCGGGCGCTGGAGGCCGAACAAGGCCATCAGCGCCAGGTTCAGATGGCTACGCGGTCCCAGTAGGGCGTTGAAGGCGGCCGCCACCACGATGGTCGGCATGACGAAGGGGACTGTGGTCAACGCCTGGAGGAGACTTTTTCCAGGGAAGCGATAGCGGGCGAAGATGTAGGCGCCGGGCATGGCCAGAATCACAGTGAGCAGGGTGGACACGGTGGCCTGCCAGGTGGTGAACCACAACGTGCGGGCGTAGTACGTCGTGCTGACCAGCTTAGCCGGCGCTGCCAGGTCCAGATGGCCCTGCGGGGCCAGACTTAGCCGGAAGATGGCCAACAGTGGGTAGAAGAAGAACACCGCCAGGAAAACCAGCGGCAACAGGCGAATGGCGAATGGCGAGTAGCGAATGGTGAATGTGCGAATATGCGAATACGCGAATAGCAAATGTTTGTCATTCATCATTCGCCCATTCATCCATTCGTTCACCTGAGCACCACCTCCGTCCAGGCCTCGATCCACGCCTCGCGGTTCTTAGCGATGGCCTCGGGGCTGACCACTGCCGGACGTTCGGGAATCTCCGCGAAATCCAGGAATACCTGGGGCAAGGCAGCTTTCTCGTTGGCCGGGAAGACCCACATCTGCAAAGGGATGTCCTCCTGGAAGTGTTCGCTGAGCATGAAATCAATGAACGCCTCGGCCAGATCACGGTTCTTCGTTCCTTTGAGGATGCCCACGAACTCGATCTGGCGGAAGCACGCCCCATCGCCCAGGACGTTGCCGGTCGGTGGTTCCTCGAGCGCTCCCTCGCTGAAGTACACCTCGGCAGCCGGGCTGGTGGCGTAGGAAACGACGATAGGGCGGTTGCCCTCGCCAGCCCAGGTGGACTGGCCCCAGTAGGCATCCTCCCACCCCTCCGTGACCAGCACGTCGTTGGCCCGCATGTCGCGCCAGAAGTCCAGGTAGGTGTAGTCACCGCTCTCACCGAAATGGCCCACTGTGGCCAGGAGGAAACAGAGGCCGGGCGACGAGGTGGCCGGGTTCTCTACCACGGTCAATCCCTTGAGCTCGGGCCGGGTCAGATCCTCCAGGGTCTGCGGCGGGGTAAGCCCTTTCTCCTCGAAGTACGACTTGTCGTAGTTCAGACACACGTCGCCGTAGTCAACCGGCACCAGCCGATACTCAGGGTCCAGCTTCAGTTCGTCGGGGACGTTCTCCAGGCCCCGGGGCTTGTAGGGCTCGAAGATGCCGGCCTGAAGCGCCCGGCTGAGGAAAGTATTATCCACCCCGAAAAACACGTCGGCCAGAGGATTCGCTTTGCTGAGGATGGCCTGGTTCAACGCGGCTCCGGCGTCGCCGGAGGGGAGGAACTGAACTTTGGCGTTGTGCGCTTCCTCGAACTCGGCGATGACATCCTCGCTGACCGCAAAGCTGTCGTGGGACATGAGCACTAATGTGCGGGGGCCAGCCGGGGTAGGGGTTGCAGCCGCCGGCCGGCACGCGGTAGCCAGTCCTGTCAGAATCACAAAGGCCAATAGAAGACAAAGTTGCTTTTTCATCTCGTGCCTCCTTCTCTAACTTGACTTAGAGTGAACACACCACAAAGCACCTCTACGCACACTGATGTGTGCCGTGGGGGCAGTGAGCACGTTGCTCACGCCCCGCGTCCGCCCGAAGACGAGGGTGCCATCGTGCAGGGCATATTCCAGGCCACGGGTGGTGATTCCCTCGGCGTCGCCGGCGATGGGCAGCAGAGAGACGGTGTCTCCCACCTGACCCCGAATCGTACCTTCGCCCCGGATCAGGGTTACTTCCTGTTGTCCATCCACCAAGCTGACCCGTACTCCCCTCAGTTCGGGCAAAGCCAGCAGCAATACGTTGGCCAGCGTGTGATCAATGCGCCCTCCCAACGCGCCCAGGATGATGACCTCGTCCGCGCCCTGCTTCACCGCGTACAAGAGAGCCAGTTCAGCGTCGGTCTCGTCTTTGCGGGCCGGGTAAGTCAGAAAACGACAACCCATCTGGCGCAGGTGCTCGGACTGCTCGTGGTCCAGGGAGTCCATGTCGCCAACGACCACGTGCGGGGTGAATCCCAGCCGTAGCACGTGCCGGGCACCGCCATCGGCGGCGACGATGAGGTCCGCAAGCCGCAGAAGCGAACCACACGTGCTCGAATCGTGTATGACTCCGCCGACCATCACTACTGCTCGCATCGTTCCTCCCGTCAGTTATAGAAAAAGGCCGCCCAACCCGGCAAAGCAGGCTGGCGGCCTCGAAAGTCCATTACGCGACAGGCTTCCCTACGCTAGCATTATCCAGGTCAGGTTCGAGGGGTCGGTGGCATCATCGGGCCACCCTCTCAGCCGGGCTCTCCCAGCTCCCCCAGCGCTATTATGCATTTTTCATGCTGCAAGTGTACCACAGCACGCCGTGGCTGTCAAGTGCATGTGCCACCGAGGTCTTGGGAACCTCGGTGGCCTGAGTGTACATTTAGAACAGAGACAGCTCGCGGCGGCGAATTCTGTCCCCCACCTCGGCCACGTTCGCCAGGTGGTGATCCAGCACCTCCGCCACGGCGGCCTGCATGGATGCCGTCAACTGGCCGTCAGCGGCGTGTACCAGAGCCGTGGCTACCAGTGGCTCGTCCAGAGGATGGCCAATCTGCGAGAGGACGTACACTGTTGCCTCGCGGATGCCAGGCACGTGAGCCACGATGTCCTGGGCAGCCAGGAAGGCCAGCACGTTGTACACTTTGCCCACGTGCGAGATGGGGTTCTTCCCGCAAGCTGCCTCGAGGCTGGTTGAGCGGAAAGGAGCGATGACTCCATTCACCCGGTTACCCCGCCCTACCGCGCCGTCGTCGCCGCACTCGGCGGACGTGCCGGTCAGGGTCAGGTAGAAATCCCCACGCTTGGCTTTGTCGGCGGTGTTCACGTCCACGCGCACATCGCGGTGATCCTGCTTCTCGGCGAAGGCCTGGATTGCGGCCTGCACCGCGCCTTTGGCCTCCAGGTACTCTTCCGCGTCCCGGATCTGTGAGGCGATGAAAGGAATGGCCGTGGTCAGGACGATGCTCCCGTTGTGGCGGTAGCCCATCACCTTCACGTCCTCGCCGATGGGGAACTGGTTGATCAGTTCGTAATTGATGTACTGAGCCGTCTCGTACACCACATGCTCCAGGCCGGAGCGCGGCCAGTGGGAGACGCCAAAGCTGGTGTCGTTCGCCTCCGTGTGCTCCACCGTGCTCACTAATTCCGCAGCCCCCCGGCCGACGAAGCTGTCAATGACCACGTGTTTCACCGGATCTAAGTATTTCATCGTCTCGCGGATGTGTGCTCGCGCGGCTTCGATGGCGATGGTGTCCATCGGCACTTTTCGCCCGTTGTAGCTGGGCGTACCCCGTCCGGCGATCTGAATGTGAATGGGACGGATCATCTCTCCGCCGCCGAAGTGCACGTCCACCTCGCCGGCCACGAGTTGTACTTTGTCGAAGTTGTGGTGCAGGAGCACACCCAGATTCTCCTCACACCAGCGGCAGTATTCCACGGAGATGCGCTCGGCTATCCCATCACACAGGCTGTCGGGGTGTCCAATGCCTTTGCGCTCCACGATCTCTACCGGGAACTCCTCAATGAACCGCCCCAGGGCCTCCATGACGACGATATTTCGAGTCATAGTGTGATCTACCTCCTTAAAAGATAAGTGACCCCTCGCCCTCTCCAGAGACGAGGGGTCACGGCTTTGGCCACGAACTGGCGTAAAAAAGCCTCTTCTCGAAGGAAGAGGCAAGCACACAGAACAATCTGTGACTCCCCTCTCATCTTCCAGAATAACTCTGCCGGAATTGGCACCGCGATCAGGGTACAAGCCAGTCGCCGTTGATCTGGCCGCGTGCCCCCTGAAATGGTTGCCGAGGCTTCACAGGGCCGGTCCCTCCGCCTCTCTGGATAAGAGTGTCACGGGGTATGCAGTTATTTGTAGGCGATGATAGCACAACTACGCGGATTTGTCAAATCACGACGACGAATCGCCAAACTCTTGCATCTGTCGCTTTATGTTATAGGGCGCGACCTGGGCCAGATAGGAATCCAGTTTCTCTGCACCCGCCGGCCGGAGGACGACGGACTGCCGAATCACCAGTCCCAGCAGGAGCAATCCAACTGCTAAAGCGACAGACCGCAGATGTTTCATGGGCCTACTCTTTTATTCGGCGAATCTCGAACACCACGGGGTTGTAAGCATCGGGGCAGGCGTGGGTGGCGACATCTTTGTCCTTGAGCCACGGGAAGGTGGCTCCGTAGCGCATGGCGAATACTTTGGGCAGGAAGCTGTACAGGGCGTGCAGGCAAATTTCGCCCCGCACGGTGCGCCCGTCGAAAACTATTCGGTCACCAACCTGATGTCCAAAACTGCAATGCCCTT
>JAGGZG010000051.1 GCA_021162125.1 Anaerolineae bacterium | reverse complement strand
TACCGGTTAACAGGATTGGCCGTATGTGGCGCAGGCTTTCCAGCCTGCGCGGGACGGGCTGGAAAGCCCGTCCTACACCCTACCCCATGCCAACGGCACAAAGTGTCAGGTAGCTAGTACGCTCTCAGATATATTTTAGCACACACTGCGATATTTGGCTAGTATGGCGGCGGATAAGGCTTTCCCAAAGCAGAAAATCTTACCGCAGAGAGCGCCGAGATCGCAGAGACTTTGTGGTTTTTCCGTCATTCTCGGCGTCCTCGGCGCGCTCTGCGGTGAAAAACGTGAGATGTCGCCGGCTTTGGGACAGCCATGCACCCCGGAGCCCGCGAATTTTTGCCATTTGGAGGCAACGGAGTTATAATTATGAACCGAGGGAGAAGGCATTGAGCGAAACGGAGCATCGCCATTGATGAAAGCGCCCAGCGACGAGGCCCAACTAATTCAGCGCGCGCAGCAGGGTAATCCGGCCGCTTTTGCTGAGATCTACGATCAGTACCAGCCGGCCGTCTACCGTTACATCTACTACCGGGTGGGGGATACGGCCACAGCCGAGGACCTGACCAGCGAAGTCTTCGTATAGCGAGGCAGCGCTGGAGCGACACAATCAGGCCTCCGAAGTCTCTGTCATCAGAGCTCGGAGGCCTTTTCGATCTCGGAGCCAACGTCGTCCGTGGCCACGATGCGTGCTTCCCGTTCCCAGCGTGGCTTGATCTCTACCCCGCCACGCCGCAGGCTGCGCGAGCTGATCGTCAACCGCAAGGGGATACCGATCAGGTCGGCGTCGTTGAATTTGACTCCCGCGCTCTCGTTCCGGTCGTCGAAGAGCACCTCGTAGCCACGGGCCAGCAGGTCCTCGTACAGGGCTGTAGCTTGTGCGGCTACCGTTTCCTTGTCCAGGCCCAGGGCCACTATATGCACCTGGTAGGGCGCGACGCCAGTCGGCCAGATGATGCCGTGCGCGTCGTGGTGCTGCTCGACGATGGCGGCCAACAGCCGATCCAGTGGCAAACGATATGCGCCCATCACCAACGGCTGGGCCTGTCCTCGCCCGTCCAGATAGGTGGCTCCCATTGCCTGGCTGAAATGTGTGCCCGGTTTCGACAGGCGTCCCACCTCGATGGCCCGCTTCTCGCGCAATGTGCCCCCGCAGCGCGGGCAGGGGTAGCCATCCTGGGCCAGGGCGATGTCCGTCAGCAGATCCACCTGGAAATCGCGGGGGTAGTTCACGTTCAGCAGGTGGTAGCCCTCGCGGTTCGCGCCGGCGACGAAGTTGACGCCGCTCTGGATGGAATCGTCGGCCACCACGCGCACCCCGCTCAGTCCGACGGGGGAGGCGTATCCGGCGACGATCCCCGCCGCCAGAAGCTCGTCCTCGGTGGCCGGGTGTAATTCCGTGCCGCCCAGCGCGTTGCTTAGCTTGACCTCGTTTACCTCCAGATCACCACGGATGACGACCACCGTGACCGCGCCCCACTTGTCGGCGTAGAACACCGCCTTGAGGGTGCGCTGCTCCGGCACGCCGACGAAATCTGCCACCGCCGCGATGGTCTTGCACCCCGGCGTGGCAACTTCCTGCACTTCGCCCAGCGGTTCCGCCGGGGCCTGGCCTTTCTGGAAGGTGGCTCGCGCGGCGTTGGCGGCGTAGTCACAGGCAGTGCACAGCAGCACTGTCTCGTCTCCGCCCTCGTTGAGGACCACGAAGGCGTGAGCGTCGCCTCCAATAGCCATCCCGGCGTCCGCCTCGACTGCCAGGGCTTCCACTTCGCAGCGCCGGTAGATGTTGACGTAAGTTTCGAGCATTCTGGAGTAGAAGGCGTCTAGGTGAGCAGCGTCGGCGTGAAAGCTGTAGGCGTCTGCGGTCAGGAACTCGCGGGTGCGGAGCAGACCGCCACCGGGACGTGGTTCGTCGCGGAACCGGGTCTGGACGTGATAAACCAGGAGGGGAAGCTGGCGGTGGGAGTGAACTTCGCGGCGCAGGAGGTCGGTGAGGGCTTCTTCGTCGCTGGGGGGCAGCACGGTGTCGCGTCCGCTGTGGTCGCGGAAGCGAAGGAGGGACGCGCTGGCTCGTTCCAGCCGGCCGCTGGTTTTCCAGAGCTCGGTGGGGTGCAGTGTGGGCAGGGGAGTTTCCTGCCCGCCGAGAGCGTCCATCTCCTGGCGAAAGATGCGCTCGATCTTACGTACCACGCGCCAACCCAGAGGCAGGTAAGCGTAGATACCGGCGGTCAGGGGGCGGATCATCCCCGCCCGCATGAGGAGTTGGTGGCTGACGAGTTCTGCGTCGGCGGGCGGCTGGCGCAGGGTGCGCCCGAAGAGCCGAGAGAATCGCATAGATGACCTCCGCTCGTCGAGGTGCAGGGTGCGACGCGCTTCCAAAGCGCGTCGCACCTCGGCACCTCGTACCTCGTGCGTTCAGGCCGTGGCCCGTTCCTTGCGTCTGAATAACCGGCCAAGCTCTCCCGTCTCCCACACGACCAGGAGGGGGACCGCGATGCAGAGCGAGGCGTAGGTGCCGCTGACCATGCCCACCAGCCAGGTGGAGATGAACTTTTCCATCGAGGCCCCGCCGAAGAGGAGGATGGCGGCCATCACGAACATGGCGTTAAGCTGGGTGGCCAGAGAACGGTGAATCGTCTCCAGGATGCTGCGGTTAACCAGGATTTCGAAGGGCTCACCGCGCCGTTTGAACGTGTTCTCGCGGATGCGGTCGAAGACGACGATGGGGTCCTGCACCGAGAAGCCGACCACCGTCAGGATGGCCGTCAGGAAGAGAGCATCTATCTCCCATCCTTTCAGGATGCCCATCACGGCGAAGAAGCCGGTGGCCACCAGGACGTTGTGCAACATGGCGACGAGGGCACAGGTGCCGTAGCGGAAGGCGTGTGGCACGCGCCGGAAAGAGTACCAGATAAAGAGCAAGACCAGGATCGAGGCCATGACCACTGCCAACACCGCGGCCTTGGTCACCTCCCCACCGACGGTGGGCTTCACCGTGTCGTAACTGGACATGCCGCGATCAATGGGCGCGACCTCTTCGTCGAGCTGATTCTGGATCTTTGCCACCTGTTCTGGGGTGGCGAAGGAGGTGCGCACCTGCCAGGTATTATCCTCGTGTGCGCCCAATTGCTGGATAATGGGATTGTCGAATCCGTTGGCTTCGAACACCCGGCGGATGCCGTCTTCAGTCGCTTTGTCCTGGAAGTGAAGGACGAAGAGGCTGCCACCGGTGAAATCCACGCTCAGACGCACCGGTGTGCCGTAGGTGATCGTGGAATATACCATGGCGGCGATGCCGAGGAGGATGACCACCCCTGAGATCAGAAAGTACCAGCGACGCTTACCTACAAAGTCAAACATAATCCCTCCAGGGAGTTACTCACTAGATGCCAAGTAGCCACTTCTTGTCGCGCAACGTTTCCCCCGCCAGATTGAAAACAAAGACGATGAAGGTGCGGGTGACGGTAATGGCTGTGAAGACGTTGATCACTGTACCGATGGCCAGAGTGACGGCGAAGCCCTTGACGATACTGGCGCCGAAGTTGCTGCCAAAGAAGTAGAGGATGGCGCACACGATCAGGGTGGAGATCTGCGAGTCACGGATCGCGGTCCAGGCGCGGTCGAATCCGGCGCCGATGGCTGCGGCCAGCGTCCGCCCGGCGCGCAATTCCTCTTTCATTCGCTCGAAGATAAGGATATTGGCGTCCACGGCCATCCCGGTCGAGAGCAGGAAGCCGGTGATGCCCGGCAGGGTAAGCGTGACCGGGATCAGCTTGAACACTGCCAGGTTGAGCAGTGCGTAGATGATCAGGGCCAGGTCGGCCAGGGAGCCGGGCAGGCGATAATAGATGAGCATGAAGAGCAAGACGGTGAGCAGACCAACACCTCCAGCGATGAGGCTCTTCCGCACGGACTCCTGACCCAGGGTTGGGCCAATCGTGCGCGTGGTCTCCACCCGCAGGGGGATGGGCAGCGCGCCGTAGCGAAGCTGGACGGCCAGGCTCTTGGCCTCGGCCTCGGTGAATTTCCCACGGATGACCGCTTGCCCGCTGGGGATGGGTTCGTCAATGATCGGGCAGGAGATCACTTTCTTATCCAAGACGATGGCCAGGTATTGTTTCTGATGAGAGGCGGTGAACTTGGCGAAAATGGGTGTACCTTCCTCGTTGAACTCGATAGCCACCATGGGTTGGGCCTTACCCTTGCTGAAGTCCACGCGCACCTTAGTGCCCTCGGGTTTGAGGTGCTTGCCGGTGAGAATGGTGGTGTACACTTTCTCGGTGGGCGAGGGGGTCGGTGACGGGGTGGGACTGGCTGCGGCGGTCGTGGTCAGGGCCTCGGTTGCTTGCACGGTGGGCTCCGCAGTGACCGTCGGGGTCAGCGTGGTAGATTCCTCGCCGGATGCGCTGCCGTAGGTGGTTTTGACCACCGTGCCTGGCTCCAGGTAAGTATCCCCCGCATCAATAAATTCCAGGAGGCCGGTCTCGCGGATGGTGTTGATAGCCAGCTCCGGATCTTTGATGCCCGGCAGTTCGACGATGATTCGCCGCTCGCCCTGAAGCTGGACCAGCGGCTCCGTCACGCCCAGAGCGTTCACGCGGTTCTCGACGATGACCTTCGCCGTGCGCATGGCGTCGGCGTCCACAGTCTCCCCTTCGGGCACGTCCGCCTGGAGGAGTACCTGGAGACCGCCTTGCAGGTCCAGCCCCTGGCGAATTTTGATTTCGCGGTCAATGTTGATGGGCCCCACGTGCAAGTGGATGCCCGGATTGGCGGGCCAGTCTATCCAACCAGCCACCAGGGTGAGAATCACGATGATAGCTAGCAGTCTTAAATTGCGTTCTCTCATGAAGTGACCATATCTCCTCTCAGTTAGCAAGTCTCAGGTGTCCGGCACTTTTAAAGTGCCGGACACCTCCCTCGTCGGAGCAAACGGTGGTGATTATAGCCCAATGTCCACTGCCTGTCAAATGGGGGGAAGCTCGTCCTCCCCTCGTGAAACGGGGGGAGTTAGAGGGGGGCGTCTGCGCCGTCTCTCTCGCCCCCCTCAGTCCCCCCCGCTGCGCTCCGCGCGCAGGGAGGAAGCCAAGTCCTCCCCCCGTGAAACGGGGGGAGTTAGAGGGGGGCGTCTGCGCTGTCTCTCTCGCCCCCCCTCAGTCCCCCCCGCTGCGCTCCGCGCGCAGGGGGGAAGCCAAGTCCTCCCCTCGTGAAACGGGGGGAGTTAGAGGGGGGCGTCCGTGCCGTCCTCGCTCTCCCTCAGTCCCCCCGCTGCGCTCCGCGCGCAGGGGGG
>JAGGZG010000081.1 GCA_021162125.1 Anaerolineae bacterium | reverse complement strand
TGAGGACTTTGCCGCCGAGATTGTGCGGTTTTTACAACAGACTTGAGGAGATTACAAGGAGATCGCATGTCTGACGAACCTATCATCGCCTATTGTGTGAAATGTAAAGCCAAACGGGAGATGCAGAACCCGCAGGCTCTATACGTTGCCAACGGCACCCCAGCTATGCGGGGCACCTGTCCCGTGTGCGGGGTGACTATATTCCGCCTGGGCCGTACCCCGGCTCACGATGACATTCCGCCCTACGAGCCGCCGCCCAAAGATGGACGGCTGGTCATCGTCGAGTCGCCAGCCAAAGCGCGCACGGTGGGCCGCTTCCTGGGTAAGGAGTACACCGTCCGTGCCTCGGTGGGCCACGTGCGTGACCTGCTGCGCTCGAAGCTGAGCGTGGACGTGAATGATGATTTCAAACCGCGTTACCGCGTTCCCAACGAGAAGAAAGAGGTAGTCAAAGAGCTGAAACAGGAGGTCAAGCGGGCCGCCGAGGTCTACCTGGCCACCGACCCCGACCGTGAGGGCGAAGCCATCGCCTGGCACCTGATGGCCGCGGCGGGCATCACCAAAGACCAGGCCCGGCGGGTGGTGTTTCACGAGATCACCAAAGACGCCATCGAGCATGCCTTCGCCCATCCCAGCGAGATCAACATGGACCTGGTGAATGCCCAGCAGGCGCGGCGCATCCTCGACCGGCTGGTGGGCTATCAGATAAGCCCGTTGCTGTGGGAGCGTGTCCGCAATCGGTTGACGGCCGGCCGGGTGCAGTCTGTGGCCGTGCGCCTGATCGTCGAGCGCGAACGGGAAATTCAGGCTTTCGTGCCGGAGGAGTACTGGTCGGTAGAGGCCGAACTGACCAAGCAGACGGACCTCAAGCGCAAGAAACCGCGCTCTTTCACCGCCAAACTGTACCGTATCCGTGGTCAGGAAGTAGATCTCAAGACCCAGGCCGACGCTCAGGCGGTGGTGGATGATCTGGAGTCGGCGGTCTACGTCATCGCCAGCATCAAGCGCGGCACGCGCAAGCGCCGCCCTTCCCCACCGTACACCACCAGTACCATGCAGCAGGAGGCCTCCCGTCGGCTGGGGTTCACCGCCCGGCGGACGATGGCCGTTGCTCAACAGCTTTACATGGGCCTGCCCATTGGTGAGGAGGGCGAGGTCGGCCTGATCACCTACATGCGTACCGACTCGACCAACGTGGCTGAGGTGGCTCAGGAGGAGGCCCGCAGGTACATCGGCGAGCGGTTCGGCGAGAAGTTCATGCCCGCCAAGCCGCCGAAGTACAAGACCAAGTCCAAAGGCGCGCAGGAGGCTCACGAGGCCATTCGCCCTACCTCGGTGTTCCGCGAGCCGAGCGCCATTAAAAAGTATCTTACCCGTGATCAGTATCGGTTGTATAACCTGATCTGGCAGCGATTCCTGGCCAGCCAGATGTCCCCGGCGGTGATGAACACCGTGAGGCTGGACATCGCCGGCGTGCCTCAGTCTGAACTGGTCGGCGGGCAAGTGCCGGAATCCAGCCTTACCAAGATCACCTATCATTTCCGGGCCAGTGGGTCTAACGTGAAATTCCCCGGCTATCTGGTGATCTACGAGGAGGCGAAAGACGAGGACGCCGCGCCCAGCGAAGAGGAGGTGGGGCGTATTTTCCCGCCACTGGACGACAAAGAAGTGCTGGCGCTGTTGCGGCTGATCCCGGAGCAACACTTCACCCAGCCGCCGCCACGCTACAGTGAGGCCACGCTGGTGCGCACATTGGAGGAGTACGGCATCGGCCGGCCCAGCACCTACGCGCCAATCATCACCACCATCCAGAACCGGGGGTACGTGGTGCGCGAGGGCCGCCGACTGTATCCCACGGAGACGGGTTTCCTGGTAAACGACATCCTGGTCAAGCATTTTCCAGACATCCTGGATTACGGCTTCACCGCGCGGATGGAGGAGGAGTTGGACCGGATTGCCTCGGGTGAGCAGGATTGGGTGAGCGTGCTGCGTGAGTTCTACGGGCCGTTCTCCGAGACGCTTAAGCGCGCCGAGCAAGAGATGGAGTACCTCAACCTGGGCGATCAGCCCACCGGCGAGATGTGTGAGTTGTGCGGTCACCCGATGATCATCAAATGGGGTCGTTACGGGAAGTTCATCGCCTGTTCCAATTACCCGGCCTGCCGCAACACCAAATCCTTCTACGTCCCGGTGGGAGTTAAGTGCCCGGAGTGTGGCGGAGAGCTGGCTGAGCGCCGCACCCGGCGGGGACGGATTTTCTACGGTTGTCTGAATTACCCTGAGTGCGAGTTCACCACCTGGGAGCGACCGCTACCCACGCCGTGTCCCAAGTGTGGCGGCCTGCTGACCGAGGGCCGCAAAGGGATGGCTAAGTGTGTGAGTTGCGGTGAGGAGATTCCGCTGGAGGAGTTGCCGCAGGAGGAACTGGCGGAAGTTGAGGCATAGTGATCGCAGAGGACGGTTGGAAACAACATCACATTGAAAGGAGCCCCCATGCGACTGAGGAAGCTGCGAGAGAAATTGGCGGCTGATGGCCTGGATGCTATGTTGGTCACTCAACCGCAGAACGCGCGCTATCTGTCCGGTTTCACCGGCGGTAATGGGGTCGTGCTCGTCGTCACCCCACGGGAGGCTATTGCCGTCACGGGGTTCATCTACCGCGAGCAGATTCAGCGCGAGGCCCCCGATTGGGAGTTGGTCGAGGTGAAAAACAAACTCGTCAGCGCGTTTCCTGATCTGATCGCGCGTCTGGGAGCGCGGAGGATCGGCTTCGAGAGCACGCACGTCACTGTGGACCGGCATCGTGAGTGGGCGGAGGCACTGACGGACTGCGAGCTGGTGCCCGTCAAGGACGTGGTTGAGGATCTGCGGGCGGTCAAGGATGAAGAGGAGATTGGCGTGATTGAGAAGGCCGTCGCTGTGGCTGACGCGGCCTTCGCCCACATCGTGGAGTTCATCCGGCCGGGGATGATGGAGAAAGAGGTGGGCTGGGAGCTGGAGGCGTACATGCGCACCCACGGTGCGGAGAAGGTGTCCTTCGACATCATCGTCGGCTCCGGCCCCAACGGGGCCATGCCCCACGCCACGGTGTCTGAGCGGGTGATCCGTGCCGGGGAGCCTATCGTCATGGATCTGGGAGCGGTGGTGGACGGTTATTGTTCCGACATGACGCGCACCATCGTGATAGGTGAGCCTGACGACACTTTCCGCGCCGTCTACGACACGGTGTTGCGCGCGCAGATTCACGCCGAGGCGAAAATCATGCCGGGAATGACGGGCCAGGAGGCGGATGCCATCGCCCGTGAGATCATCACCGAGGCTGGTTACGGCGAGGCCTTCGGCCACAGTCTGGGGCACGGGGTTGGTCTGGCCGTGCACGAGAAGCCGAGGGTAACCCACATGCAGGATGGGAATACGCTCGTGCCGGGGATGGTTTTCACCGTGGAACCGGGTGTCTATCTGCCCGGCTGGGGTGGGGTGCGCATCGAGGACGTGGTGGTATTGCGTGAGGACGGATGTCAGGTGTTGACCAGGTCATCCAAGGAGCCGGTTGTGCCTTTGTAGGGTGTAGAATCAGGCTCGATAAAATAATGTGAGAGCAAGGGGCAGCGCCCACGCGGGCACTGCCCTTTTTTGTCGCCGCTCGCGTTCCAGGCTGATAGCGAACAATGATTCCCCGAACGGCCAGCGATGCCAGCCGTCAACTTTCATCCAGCGGCAGTTCTCGCTCTGGGGATTTGATATTGTTCTGCTCGCCCAGCAGGATTGACTTCTGGTAAGCTGCCCAGATGGCCTTGGAGAGAATGGTGCGCAGGCTGCCTTTTTCCAGTTGGTAAATAGCGTCGGCGCTGGTGCCGCCCGGTGAGGTGACCATGTTGCGCAGTTCGGCCAGGTGCTTTTTCGACTGGCGGGCGAAGAGAACCGAACCCAGCACCGTCTGGATGACCAGGGCCTTAGCCACCCGGCGCGAAAATCCCAGATGCACCGCGGCGTCAACCATAGCTTCCATCATAAGGAAAACGTAGGTGGGGCCCGTCCCACTCACTGCCGTGGCCATGTCCAGGGCTCTTTCTTCGGCCACGTAGATCTCCTGGCCCATGGCCTTGAGGAGGGTCTGGGCTTGGTCTCTCTGCCGTTGGTTCACCGCTGGCGTCGCTGTCCACACCGTCATACCCTCGCCGATCTGCGCCGGGGTGTTGGGCATGGCGCGCACGATGGCGGCGTGTGTCAGGTCGGCAGCGATAGTAGCCATTGTCCTGCCGGCGACGATGGACAATACCAGTGCCTCGGGCATTATACAGCCGTGCAACTCGGCTAAGACTGTGGGTAGTACCTGGGGTTTGACGGAGAGAACCACGATGTCTGCCGTCCGGGCGGCCTCACGGTTATCGGTGGTGGCTTCTATGCCATAGCGACTGCGCAACTCCTGGCCGCGTTCCTCGCGGGGCCCGCTGCCGATGATTTGTTTCGGGGACATCAGGGCTTTGTCAAGGACAACTTTAATCATCGCCTCAGCCATGGTCCCGCTGCCTATGAAGGCCAGTCTCGTCTCGCTTAGCATCTCCTCCTCCTGAATTGGATTGGGAGATATTGTATCACAACTATGACTTCCTTACAAGACGAGACCCTGGCAAGGTGCGACGCACCTGGAAAGTGCGTCGTACCTTGGTGACCCACCCGCAGGTTCCGAGCCTTGGACGGGCGAGTCGGCATCGGCGCGGCGGGGACGACGGTAGGAGTCAGCTTGGACGGTGGGAGGGAGCACCTCGCTGCGCCCGTCAAGGAAAAGACTCAATGTAATCGAACAACAAGGGCAGCGACGGGCCGAGGTTCTCGGCCGTGCGGGGGGTGCATTTTTGGGCGTCCTCCTGTGGACAGCCACTGAACATGCCGTGCGCGGCCCCCTTCTCCTGGATCAGTGCGTCTACCACTCCGCCGTGGTTTTGGACGTAGGGGAGCATGTCCGTTTGCATGACCCCGCACGTCATCCGATTGGGATCCACCGAGGAGACGTCGTTTTCGCCGCACCACATCCAAAAGTGTGCGCCGGTCAGGGCATCATCGGGTGCGTTCCGCAGCGTCGGATAATCAAGGCCCGCACATCCCGAGTCGGCGATAAAGGCCGAAAATGCCTGGCGACCTGCGCGATCGCGGATCGCCACCGGGAAGCTTTGGGCCGATCCCCTGGAGAACCCGTGATAGAAAACGTCGCTGCCGGCGATTGGGCAGTGGGTGTGCAGGTCGTCCAGGATGGTTTGGAGGTTTTGATAAATGACCTCATCACCGTCGTATTGCTTCGTCTCTCGATCATAGTATTGCAAAGCCACCAACACCCACGAATGTGCTGGCGACGACGTCTGGTACCAGTGGTTGAGCATCCACTCTGCGCACCCGCCGGTTCCGTGAAGCGATATGATGATCTTGCGATTTGTCACGGTCTCCCAGTCGTCGGGGAACAGGACGAGGTAGTATCGGTCGTCGCCGACGGGAAACACCCC
>JAGGZG010000258.1 GCA_021162125.1 Anaerolineae bacterium | reverse complement strand
CACGCTCCGCATAACTGAGTGCGGCATCTATCTTGGCTAACTCCTGACTCATCTCGAATCCCAGATGCTGGCTGGCCCCATTGGGACAGGCCACGACACAGGCCCCGCACCCCTGGCAGAGCACGGTGATGACCTCGGCGATGTGCCGCTCTTCATCCAGCCGGCGAGCGTCGTAGGGGCAGACGGCGACGCACAACCCGCAGCCGCTACACAACCGCTCGTTGACGGTGGCCACCGTGCCCAGAGTCTCGATGTACTCGCGGGAGAGCATGGTCACCGCGCGGATGGCCGCCCCGTTGGCCTGGGCGATGGACTCCTCCACCGACTTCGGCGAATGTGCCAACCCACACAAATATACGCCATCCACGGCGAAATCCAGCGGCCGCAGCTTAGCGTGTGCCTCCAGGAAGAAACCATCCTCGTTGAGGGGCACCTTCAACAACTGGGCCAGCGCGTTGTTGTCGCCCGGCTCGATGCCGGTGCTCAGGACGAGAAAATCAGGCTCCAGGGTCAGCGCCTCACCCGCCATGCCCGCCATTGTCGCTTCGACCCGCAGTCGCCCATCCACCACTTCCACACGGGGCTTGTCCTCCACGTCGTACGGGAGGAAAACCACTCCCGCCTGGCGAGCCTGCTGGTAGTATAGCTCACGAAAGCCGTAAGCGCGAATGTCACGGTAGAGGACGTAGACGTTGGCCTGCGGGTTAAGCTCCTTGATGCGCAGCGCGTTCTTGATGGCCTGCGAGCAACAGACGCGACTGCAATAAGGGTGCCGCTCGTCGCGGGATTCCACGCATTGGATCATGACGAAAGTATCCGCCTTAGCCAGCGCGGTGTCCCCCTGCGCCAACCGCTCCTCCAGTTCCACCTGGGTCAGCACCCGCTCGTCCTGGCCGTACAAATACGAGGTCGGCTCCACCGCCTGGGCACCCGTGGCCACCACCACCACGCCGTGCTCCACGGTAGTCTGCTGGCCGGCAGCGGACAGCAGCGTGGTCTGGAATTTGCCGACGTAGCCGGAGATGTCCGTTATCTCGCTGCCTTTGTAGACGTGAATCAGCGGATGGCTCTCCACGCGAGCGATGGTCTCGCGCAGCAATCGCTGGGGGTCCTCGTCGCCGAGGCCATAGTGGATGTGCCGCAGATGACCACCCAACTCCGGCTCCCGTTCCACCAGGTGCACCTCGTACCCCTGATCGGCGATGGAGAGCGCCGCCGTCATCCCAGAAAGCCCCCCGCCGATAACCAGGGCGCTGTGTGTCAACTCAAAGCGCAGGCGGGGCAGCGGACGCAACAGCCGCGCCTTGGCCACCGCCATGCGTACCAGCTCCTGGGCCTTGAGAGTGGCCAGTTGCGGATAGGCGCGGTGCACCCAGGAATCCTGCTCGCGCAGGTTGGTCATCTCAAAGAGGTAGGGGTTCAACCCCGCCTCGCGGAGTGTATCCTGGAACAGCGGCTCGTGAGTGCGCGGCGTGCACGAGGCCACCACCACGCGGTTCAGCCCATACTCCTCGATCCGCTCCCTGATGCGTTGCTGCGTGTCCTGGGAGCAGGTGTAGAGATTGTGCTCGGCGTAGGCTACTCCGGGCAGGGTCCTGGCGTACTCCACCACCTGGGGCACGTCCACCACCGCGCCGATGTTGATGCCGCAATGACAGATGAAAACGCCCACCCGTGGCTCCTCATCGGAGACGTCCCGCTCCGGCGGATACTCTTTGACCCGCGTCAACGTGCCCCGCGCGGGCGCTAACAAACGCGAGGCGTGAGCTGCCGCGCAAGAGGCCTCCACCACCGTCTCCGGGATGTCCTTGGGCTCGCCGAAAGCCCCGGCGACGAAAACCCCTGGCCGGGTCGTCTCCGTGGGCGCGAAGGCCTCACTCTCGCAGAAGCCAAAGCGGTTGAGCTCCACACCCAGTCGGCGGGCCATCGCCTGCGCCGACTCCCCTGGCTGGAGTCCGACCGAGAGCACGACCAGGTCGAACTCCTCCTCGTATAGCTCTCCATCCTCGCCCACGTAAGTGATGCGCAGGTCTTTGGTTGCCGGTGCCTGCTTCACCGATGAGATGAAACTGCGGATGAAGCGCACTCCATGCCGCGTTTTGGCCATTTCGTAATACTTGTCGAAATCCTTGCCAAAGGCGCGGATGTCCAGGAAAAAGACCGTCGTCTCCACCCCCGGCACGTGCTCCTTGGCGATGATGGTCTCTTTGATGGCGTACATGCAGCACACAGCGGAGCAATAATCCCGCCCGCAGGCCGGGTCGCGGGAGCCAACGCATTGCAGCCAGGCGATGCGCTTTGGCTCCTTGCCATCCGAAGGACGCTGCACGTGCCCGCCAAAAGGCCCGGAGGCAGACAGGATACGCTCGAACTCGATGCTGGTCACCACGTTGGGATAGTAGCCGTAGCCGTATTCGCCCTTGAGCCGGGCGTCGAAGGTCTCCACGCCTGGGGACAGGATGACAGCGCCCACGTTCAGCTCGCGGACCTGGTCCATCATATCGTGGACCACGGCCTCGGCCTTGCACGCATAGAAACACTCCAGGCACTCCGAGCAGACGCCGCAGGAGAGACAGCGTTCCGCCTCGGCCAGGGCCTCTTCCTCGGTCAGGCCCAGGCTCACCTCGCGGAAGTTGTTGATGCGCTCCGCAACCGGCAGGTTTCGCTGTTGCACGCGAGGCTGATACACTATATCACCCCGCTCCAGTCGCTCCTGAATCTCCTCCTCTGTCAGCTCGACTTTGGGCTGCAGGACCGGCTCCCGTGCGCCCAGTTCCTCGCCGCGCAAGAAGCGATCAATGGAACGGGCGGCCTTGTGTCCGGCGGCGATGGCCTCCACCACGAAGGCCGTCCCCGTCACCGCATCCCCGCCGGCGAACACCCCGGGCTTGCCCGTGGCCAGCGTATCCGGATCCACCTCGATGGTCCGCCGCCGCGTTACTTTGACGTCGCCATCCCCGGATAGCAGGCTCAGGTCCGGCGCTTGGCCGATGGCGAAGATCACGGTGTCCGCCTCGATGATGTGCTCCGTCTCCGGGAACTCGTCCATGTCCAGGCGGCCATCGGGGGTGAAGCCGCGGAAGTCCACCTCCCAGCAGCGCACTCCGGCCACCCGGCCATCACGGGCCACGATTTCCTTGAAAGTGCGCCCAGCGAGGATGCGCACCCCTTCCTCCTCGGCCTCTGCGATCTCCCAGGGATGGGCGGGCATGTTGTCGCGGCCCTCCAGGCAGCTCATGTACACCTCTTTGGCCCCCAGGCGCACCGCCGTGCGTGCCACGTCAATGGCCACGTTGCCGCCGCCCAGCACCAACACCCGCTTGCCCAGCCCAGGCCGCTCACCCATTCTCACCTGACGGAGGAAATCGGTGTTGAGCAGCACGCCGGGCAGGTCGGCCCCCGGAATGCGCAGCTTGCGGCCCTGATGCGCGCCCACCGCCAGGAACACGGCCGCGTAGCCGTCCTTCAGCAGCGCGTCCACGTCGTCCACGCGGGTGTTGAGTTTGAGCTCCACTCCCAGGGCCAGGATGTCGTCAATCTCGCGCTGGATCAACTCGGCGGGCAGGCGGTACTCGGGCACTCCGACGCGCATCATTCCCCCGGCGACGGGTAACGCCTCGAAGACGGTGACCCCGTAGCCCATCTTCACCAGGTCGTGCGCGGCGGTCAGGCCCGCCGGGCCGGAACCGACGATGGCGATGCGCTCCTCGTGGATACGCTCCGGCGGGGTGATGGGCTCCCGCTCCATGTCCTGCACCTGATCCACCACGAAGCGCTTGAGGGCCATGATGGAAACAGGCTCATCCACTTTGTTGCGGGAGCACTCGTCCTCGCAGCGGTGATTACAGATGCGACCACAGATAGCCGGGAAAGGATTGTCCTCTTTGATGACGCGGTATGCCTCGGCGTACCTTTTTTCGCGGATGAGGGCGATGTAGCCCTGGGCGCGCTGGTGGATGGGACAGGCGTCGCGGCAGGGAGACGTGCCCCGTTTCTCGATGGCGTAGGCGTTGGGCGTGGCCTGGGGGTAGAGCTTGTAGATGGCCTTGCGCTCCACCAGCCCGGTGTTAAAGAGGTCGGGCACCTTCACCGGGCAGACCTCGGCGCAATCGCCGCAACCGGTGCACTTGTCCAGGTCCACGAAGCGGGCGCGCTGATGCACCACGGCGGTGAAATTGCCCGGCTGGCCACGCAGTTCCTGCAACTCGGCACCGGTGATGATCTCGATATTCAGGTGGCGGCCACATTCCACCAGCTTGGGGGACATGATGCACATGGCGCAGTCGTTGGTGGGGAAAGTCTTGTCCAACTGGGCCATGATGCCGCCGATGGCCGGCTTCTCCTCCAGTAAATAGACCTTGAAGCCCGCCTCGGCCAGGTCTAACGAAGCCTGCATCCCCCCAATGCCGCCGCCAACAACCAGCACGGCTCCTACGACTGAATCTGATCTGGACATTTTATCGTCCACAGAACCCAAGTTCACACCCCTTGTTCTCTATAGTCTGCCATGCCCGGCAGCGGGTCCTTGGACCCATACGTGCGTTACTCCCTCACTACAACCCCAATGACTTCAACAACGGTAGCGGATTGGTAAAATGTTTACGGAACCACTCTTCCCGCCCCGGCAGGTCAAAAGCCAAACCCATCAATTCGGTCAGGTAGAAAATGGGCATCTGTGTGCCCTGCTGGCGCGTGTCCAGGTTGATGTGGCACATCCCACAGACGGTGACGATGCAATTCGCGCCCGCCTCCTCAGCGGCAGCCACCAGCCGGCCCACTAAAGTCTTGACCACGTCGCTGCGATTGAGGGATAGACTGGCTCCACAACAATCCACCCCGTAGGACCAGGACACCGGCTCCGCGCCAAGAGCCACCAGCAGGCGATCCATGAGCACCGGATGTTCAGGGTCGTCCCAGCCGGTGAGCTCCGGGGGGCGGACGAGCATACAGCCATAGTAGCTGACCGGCCTGAGCCCCTTCAGCGGGCGCTTGACGCGGGACGTTATGGCCTCCGCCGGCAGGTCGTTCCCCAGTACATCCAGCAGGTGCCGGGGTCGCCCTTGCCCATTGTAGGTGAACCCCAACAGCGTCTCCATTTCCTTCCGCCAGCCCTCGTCCTCACGTAGATGTTTATCGGCGTTCAACGTCCTCTGGTAGCAAGCCGGGCAGGGCATCAGCGTGTCCAGGCCGGACGGCTGTGCCAGGGCAATGTTGCGTGCCGGGAGACTCAGGCTCAGCTCGTGATCCAGTGCATGGGCCGCAGAAGACCCACAACAACTCCAGTCTTCCAGCTCTACCAGCTCAATACCCAACGCAGCGCAGACTGCATCTATTGATCGCCCATACTCCACACCGGTCGCGCTTATCGTGCACCCTGGATAATAGGAATACCTCACCGCCCTGTCCTCCTGTACAAAGCCTTCACCTGCTCCAGGTTCTTGATTCGCTCTGGCAGCACCGGTATTTTGCCCTTAATGATGAGTTGCAAGCCCATGCCTATATCGGTGAAAATATCTATCGCCCGCAGCTTATATTCCATCAGCATCGAGAGCTCGTGCACGCGACCCCACAGCCTGATGCTGTCTATGAACGACTGGTGCAGCGCATAGACTTTCTTCTCCGCTGGAGCAACGCCTTCCTGCAACGCCATCTCTTTGAGCACGTCCATGACAGGCGCCAGGCGGATGCCATTTGGACAGCGCGTGCCGCAGGTCTCACAGCTCACGCACAACCAGGGCGCGGTGCTGCGCAGGAGCGTGTCTTTGCGTCCCAACAGGATCAGACGCACCACCTGGGCCGGCTGGTAGTCCATCGCGTGGACCACGGGACAGCCTGCCGTGCACTTCTGGCAGAAGTAGCAGGTACGCACCGGCTCGCCGCTGCGGGCCTCGATGATCTCGGAGAATGAGGTTACTGTCTCAATCACGTTTCGCTCCTCAAGCGAGAGATGTACGGCGGATGGCTCTGTCCGCATGTTACTGTCAACGAATAGCCAACGAATAAGCGAATGGTCCGACATTCGTTTATTCGCTTCGCCATTCGCTGACAAAAGTTTCGCTCACAACACCGGCTCCATCATGGCCAGTAACTGCTCGGTGGCCAGGTTGTGCAGCGAGCTGGCCTTGTTGGGACAGGCCACCACGCATGCTCCACAGCCCTGGCACAGCGCCGTCTGCACCACGGCGATGGGCTTCCAGGGATGCATCACCCGCGCCTCGTAGGGACAGGCAGCCACGCACAGCCCGCAGCCGGCGCACAATTCCTCGTCCACGAAAGCGATGGTCGGCTCCTGCACCATCTCCCGCTGGGCGAACAGGCCCAGCACTTTGGCCGCCGCACCGCTGGCCTGGGCCACGGTCTCTGGGATGTCCTTCGGGAACTGGGCCGCTCCGGCCAGGAAGATACCCGCCGTCAAACTCTCCACCGGGCGCAATTTGGGGTGCGCCTCGGAGAAGAAGCCGTACTCGTCGGTGGAGACCCGCAACCGCTGGGCCAGGTCGCGGGCCCCGGCACTGGGCACTGCGGCCGTGGCCAGCACCACCAAATCAGCCTGCACCTCGACCGCCTTGCCGCTGAGCGTGTCCACGCCCCACACGACTACACGCCCATCCTCCGCGAAAACCCTGGCCACTTTGCCGCGCAGGTAAAGCACGTCGTACTCGGTCATCGCCCGCTGCACGAACTCCTCGTAACCCTTGCCCTGGGAGCGGATGTCAATGTAGAAGACATAGGCCTGGCCGTCGGGGACACGCTGCTTGTAGGCCATGGCCTGCTTGGCCACGTACATGCAACATATCTTCGAGCAGTAGGGCTTATGCAATTCGGGATCGCGGGAGCCAGCGCACTGCACCCACACGACCTCTTTCGGCAGTGTCCCGTCGGATGGGCGGCGAATCTCGCCCTGGGCCAGCATGTGCTCAAATTGCAGGCTATCAATCACATCCGGGTAACGGCCACCGCCGTACTCGCCCAACTCGGATTGCGGCAGCAAATCGAAGCCGGTGGCGACCACGATAGCGCCAACGTCGAAGGTGAAAGGCTCAGAGCCATTGACTTTGGCGGTGAAATTCCCAACGTATCCACCGAGCTCCGTCACCTCAGCTTCGGTGAGCACCTGGATGTTAGGATGGCGCGTCACCGCCTCGATTCTGGACTGCAACAGATCAGGCGCGGTGTCGAAATTGAGATAGAGACTCGAAAGCTGGCCCATCTTACCGCCGAGTTGCGCCTCTCGCTCGACCAGCACTACCGGATAACCGGCGTCGGCGATGTGCAGCGCGGCCGTCATCCCGGCGATGCCCCCGCCGATGACCAGCGCCCGCTTGACCAGCGGCAGGCTAAAAGGCTCCAGCGGCTCATCGTAGCGCACCTTCTCGATGATAGTCTCGATGATCTCAATAGCTTTGACCGTCGCCGCGTCGGGCTCAGCTTCGTGTACCCAGCTTATCTGCTCGCGGATGTTGGCGATCTCCGTCAGGTAGGGATTCACCCCCGCCGCGCGGGCCGTCTTGCGAAAAGTGACCTCGTGCATCGCCGGTGAACAGGCCGCCACCACCACGCCATCCAGTTCGTGGTCAGCGATGGCTTTCTGAATGAGTGCCTGGCCGGGGTCCGAGCACATGTACTTGTAGTCGGTGGCGAAAACCACACCGGGATATTCTTCGACCGCCTCCACCACCCTCTTGACGTCCACAGTGCCGGCGATATTGAGCCCACAATGACAGACGAAAACGCCGATTTTTCTCACGACCATCTCCAGTTCAGATCAAGGCAACTCTCAGGTTAGGTGACCGTCACCTGCGAGGTGACGGTCACCTCACTGCTCCACCGCGCGAACAGGCTGAGCACTTTCGCCGCTGCCCCGCTTGCCTGGGCCACCGTCTCCGGGATGTCCATTGGCCCAACGGCCGCTCCGGCCAGGAACACCCCCGGACGCCCGGTCTCCACCGGTTGGAAGTTAGCCTCGGCCGCCGTGAACCAGCCATGCTCGTCAGTGGGCAGGCCCAGCAATTCCGCCACCGCGCCTGCCCCCGCCTTCGGCACCATGGCCGGGGCCAGGACTACCAGGTCAGCGGCTACCTCCACGTTCCGCCCGCTGAGCGTATCCGTGCCCCAGACCATAACCTTGCCATTCTCGCGGAAGACCCTGCTCACCTTGCCCCGCACGTAGAGCACGTGCTCTTCCTCCATCGCCCGTTGCACGAACTCCTCGTAGCGTTTGCCCGCGGAGCGGATGTCAATGTAGAAGACGTAAGCCTGGCCGTCGTGCACCTTGTGCTTGTAAAGCATGGCGTGCTTGGCCGTGTACATGCAACAGATTTTCGAGCAATAGGGCATGTGCAGTTCTGGGTCACGCGAACCGGCGCACTGGATGAACACCACCTCTTTGGGCTCTTTGCCATCGGAGGGACGCCGCACCTGCCCTGCCGTCGGCCCGGAAGCCGAGAGCAGCCGCTCGAAAGCCAGGCCGTCAATCACGTCGGGCACCTCGCCGTAACCGTACTCGCCCATCAGCGACAGCGGATAGAGGTCGTAGCCGGTGGCCACGACGATGGCCCCCACCCGCTCCTCGACGACCGCGTCCTCCTGCTCGAAATCAATAGCGCCCACAGGACAGAACTTCTCGCAGGCGCGGCACTTGCCGCGTTCGAAGTAGATACAGCTCTGGCGATCAATCACCGGCTTGTTGGGCACGGCCTGGGGCGAAAGCGTGTAGATGGCCTTGCGCTTACCCACGCCCCGCTCGAAATCCGAGACGACTCTCTTGGGACACTTCTCCTGGCAGAGCCCACAGCCGGTGCATATATCCCAGTTCACGTAGGCCGCGTGGCGACGGATGCGCACCCGGAAATCGCCCAGGTCGCCCTCAACGGCCTCCACCTCGGAGTACGTCCGCAGGCGGATGTTCTCGTGATGCCCCACCTCGACCGTGCGCGGGGTCAAGATGCACTGCGCGCAGTCCAGCGTGGGAAAAGTCTCCGAAAGCTGGGCCATACGCCCGCCGATGGACGGCTCTCGCTCGACCAGCACCACCTCGTAACCAGCGTTAGCGATGTCCAGCGCGGCCTGCATGCCGGCGATACCCGCACCAATGATGAGCACACGTTGGATTGGGGGAACCACTATCTCATCCAATGTCACCCTGCCCCCTTAAGCTGAGCAATTTTCGCTCGACCAAGCGGCACCTGCCTCACAGTATAGTCGCTATGCGAAGTGCCCCCTCTCCCGCAGCATTGGCCGGGCATCCACGTAATGTCGCTCCCACCCAAAGTCCGTGGTATCCAAGCCCAAGGCGATGCCCAGCAGTTGGGAGAAGTAGAGCACCGGAATGGGGTTGTACCCGCCGTGCTGGTGTCCCATGTCGAGCTGCTGCTTATCCAGATTGAACTGGCACAGCGGACAGTTGGTAACGATAGCCTGTGCCCCGGCCCGCTGAGCCGACGAGAGAATCCTGTAGCTCATTTCCGCCGTGGCTTCCTGGGATTTCACCGCCAGGTACGCGCCGCAACACTCGGCCTTGTGTGGCCACTCCACGGGCTCCGCGCCCAACGCCACCAGCAGATCATCCAATGCGCGCGGATTCTCAGGGTCGTCGTATGCCACTTCAGCGGGCGGGCGCAGCACCATGCACCCATAATAGGCCGCCACTTTGAGCCCCGTCAGTGGCTTCTTCACCGCCGCCTTGACCGCGTCAAATCCCACGTCATCGCGCAGGATCTGCAGCACGTCCAGCACCTCGACCCCGCCGCGATACTCATCCTCGATGAAGTAGTTGAGCTTCTCCAGCGCGTCGGCATCGGCCCGCAGACGGTTGTTCGTGCGCCGGATGACGTTGTAGCACATGGTGCAGGCAATTGCCAACCGATCACCCTGCTCTTGCGCGGCCAGCAACACCCGCGTCGGCGCGGCCAGGTCGAGCATATTATCCACCAGCAATGGGAACGTCGCCCCGCAGCAGTTCCACTCCGGCAACTCGACCAACTCCGCCCCCAGGGCGGCAAACGAGGCCCGCAGTGCATTATCGAAGCCCTTAGCCGTGGTATTCAACGTACAACCGGGGAAATAGGAGGTCTTCATTAGGAATACTTCTCCAAAAAGTGAAACGTAAAAACGTGATGCGTGAAACGTAATGTACTCTATCTGCTAGTTTTTGAAACGGCAAGGCCTTCCAAAATCGGCCCTTCTGGTGTAACCTAGAAGAAAACTCAGGAGGACACCAATGGAAGGGCTAACCGATTATATCACGAAGAGCGATTGGGAAGACATTTTGACCGTCACTTTTGTTTTGATTGATGATGCTTGGTCGACGCTACCTGCTGAGGTTCT
>JAGGZG010000297.1 GCA_021162125.1 Anaerolineae bacterium | reverse complement strand
TCAGCCACGGTGATGCTGCTCTTGTCCAGTTCCGCGCCGCAGTTCCGGCATCGCAGCTTTTCCAGCTCGACCTCGCCGGTGAGATCAATCTTCTGCTCCACGGTGATCTTTTGCTCGGGTGGGGGCTGCATCCGTCGCCACAGGAGATAAATCCCCACCGCTGCCCCCGCCCAGATGAGCAACCCCACAACCAGCATCACAATTCCCTGCACCAAACGGCTGCCCGGGCTTGCCTCCTGCGGGCCAAAGGCTGCCCATACCCACAGCACTCCGAAGAAGTTGAAAAAGCACCCGCAGAACCCGGCGATCAATCCCACCAAGGCGATCACCACCCCAGTCGTCGTTTTGTTCGTGGACATCCCTGCCTCCTCGATAATTTCTGTCTTGCCGCGCTACTTTATCACCATGTCAGCACAAATCTATTATACCATACCCCTTGATGCAAAGCAAAGTAAATAGCGGGGGTAGGGAGAGATCAAATTTGACATCTACCCCAGGATAGGTAGAATATGTCTATCGGCGACTACGTGCCAGCAGACAGAAAGGACGAAACGGTGAAGTTTGACCAGGCAATCCTGGATATCTTCGGTGAACTGGACCGCGACCGTTTGATGGAACGGGTGGTGCGTTACGCGCGTGACCAGGTGGGCGCTGGCGGTTCGTCGGTGTTCCTGCGCGACGACATCACCGGCACCTACGTTTTGCAGGCCACCACCGGCCTCCAGGACGAAGCGCAGGCCCCGGACCGACGGATCGAGTACCTGCCGGGCGAGGGGCTCACCGGGTGGATCGCCAAACACGGCCGTCCGCTGCGCATTGATAACGTGATGGACCGCGAGGCATTACACCGCATCGCTGCCGATCTGACGTGGAGCAAAAAATACTCCGAGATCACCTCCCAGCAGGGTGAAGCCTACCTGGGAGTGCCGATTATGAGCCGCGATGGGCACGCGGTAATGGGAGTGTTGCGCGTATCAGCCAAGAGGCGTGGACAACGCTTCAGCGAAGCCGACGAGCGCCTGTTGGTGAACATCGCCCAGATAGTCAGCATCGCCATCGAGAATTCCCGGCGCTACGAGCAAGAGAAACGCCGCGCGCGCTACTTTCAATTATTGCTGGACATCAGCGCCACGCTGAACCCTCGCCGCCCCCTGAACGAGATGCTGAACGAGGTGGTGAGCCGGCTGCAACGCGGGTATCGCGCCGAGGCCTGCCAGCTCTACCTGCGGGACGAGAACGACACCAGCCGCCTGGTACTGCGCGCGGCCAGTGGCCTGCCAGAGGAGCTGATTGGGCGGATGTCCTACGAGGTGGGCCAGGGGTTGATCGGATACGTGGCCGATAGCGGCCAGCCGGTACGGGCTCGCGAGCGCGATCAGACGGGCAAATGGCTCACCGACCAGCGCGACCAGCAGACCATAGAACTCGCCACTCACCTCCCCTCCAAGCGGTACCGGTCCTTCCTGGGGATCCCGCTCATCCTGGGCGACGAGGTGCATGGTGTCCTGGCCCTGGTGAACAAAATCCCCAGCTCGCCCGGGCACCGCGACTGGTTCACCGCGGACGACTACGAGTACCTGTCCCTCCTGGGCACCGAATTAGCCGCCGTACTGGAGAGCGGGCGCTACCTCCGGGCCCTGAGCGAGGTGGGAGTCACCGCGCTGCGCATGCAGCGCATCGCCTCCTTCGGCACCCTGGCCCAGCGCCTCCCCCACGAAACCTCCAATCCACTGGCCGTAGCCCGCCTGGCGCTGGCCAATCTGCGCACCGACTTGCAAACCCTGAGCGAAGGGCTTGCCAACCGTGCGGAGGACATCTCCCGCCTCTTCCGCCGCCTGGACGTGATTGAGGCGCAGATCGAGGAAGTGAGCAACAAGCTCCTCAACCTGGTTCGCTTCTCGCAGCAGATAGGTTTTACCCGCGTGACCACCCACTGGAACGACGTCATCCGCGAGGCGCTGATCTGGCTGGCCGCCGAACGGCGGCGACGCAAGGTAGAAGTGCACGCCCTCTACGGCGAACTGCCCCCCCTCTTCGTCGAGCCCAACGAGCTCTTCGGCGTAGTGGTAGTCCTCTTGCGGGTGATGATGGAAGGATTGGGCGAGGCGGGCGGCCTCGTAGAAATCCGCACCGAGGCCGTGAACCAGGGGCAGGTAGTACGCACCACGGTGTGCTGCACACATCCGGGCATACAGCAGGCAGTGGCCACCACAGTGGAGCCATCAGCGACGACGAATCAGGACCTTTCCCCGTTGCATTTTGAGTGGGCGCTGGCCCGCCAGACCGTGGAGCAGCAGTACGGGGGCACGTTGCGCTGGTCGGCAGACGGGGAAGACACGGTGCGTTTCGTCATGGACCTGCCATCGAACAAGGAGTCCCTACTATGAAACAGGACGAGAAAAAGATTCTGGTAGTAGATGACGAAGCGTTCTTCCGTGAGGAAGTGGCCGACTTCCTGAGCAGCCCCCGCTTTGCGGATCGAGGCTGGACTGTGGAAACAGCCGCCGACGGGGCCGAAGCCCTGGAGAAACTGGAGGCAGATCCGGCGGACGTGGTGTTGCTGGACATCAACATGCCCGGCATGGATGGCATGGAAGTGCTGCAACAGCTCCAAGAACGGCGACTACTGGATAAAGTTTACGTGATCATGCTCAGTGCCTATGGGGTATACGAGAACGTAGTCGAGTCCATGCGCCGTGGAGCCAAGGATTTCGTTAACAAATCGGAGCCCCTGGATCAGTGGGTTGTGCGCATCGAACGCGGCTTTGAGTGGCAGGACCTGCAATGGCGCAAACAGCGCGCTGAGGAAGAGCTACGTATACTGGCCCGCGAGGTCGGGCACGACATCGGCGGCACCACCTACTTTGTGCTCACCCAGAGAGTGCGTGCCCTGGCCCGGCTGGTGGAGGGGAATGAGGAGGGCGAGAAATCCATTCAGATCATCTCGCAGATTCTGGCCCGGATCAAAAGCCTGGCCGATGACCTGGGCCAGGTGGCAATGGCCTGGGACGCGAAGGAAACCTGGCACCGGGAAGCGCTGGACCTACACCGCATGTTAGAGCGGCTGCTACAGGAGTTCGCTTACGGCAATCCCCAGGTGAAGATCGTGCGCGAGTGGGGCGAGGACATCCCCCCCGTGCAGGGCAGCCGGCCACAGCTCGAACGCGCCTTCCTCAATCTGCTGATCAACGCAGGCCGGGCTATGCCCCAGGGCGGCACGCTCACCGTGCGCACACGACGCGAAGATAACGAATGGATCGCCATAGACATCACCGACACCGGCGTGGGCATCAGTCCGCAGGTACGGGAGAAGATATTCCGCATTGGCTTCTCAGCCTGGCCAAACGGGATCAAGGGTAGTGGGCTGGGGCTGTACGTCAGCCAGAAAAACATCGAAAACCACGGCGGCCAGATCGAGGTGAAGAGCGAGGTGGGAAAAGGCACCACTTTCACCGTGAGGCTGCCAGTATCGTCTGAGACACACGCAAATGGAGATGGAAAGGAGTCATTATGACGAGGTACAAAGTCCTGGTGGTAGACGACGACGTTTTCGTCGCTGAGGGGCTGGTGGAGCACCTGCAAGAAGCGGGGTACAGCGTGGTCGCGGCGCACAACGCGCGGGAGGCTATCGCCCGCATCCGGGAGGAGACCTACGACGTGGCCCTGGTGGACATGAAAATGCCGGAGATTGACGGCTTCCAGACGGCCAGCATCCTCCGTCAGATGCAGCCTAACCTGCGGGTGATTATACTCACCGGCTATCCCTCGGTGGATAGTGAGATGCGGGCCGCACAGATGGAATTCTACGAATACTTGCCCAAATCCAACTGGTACGACCTGTTACTACCCACCATCGAACGGGCGCTGATCGAGGAGAGGCCAGCACCTAAAAAACGCCCGTCCGACCTGGAAAAGGTCGCCGCACAGTACACCGCGGAGGGCAAACACGAACTGGCTGCGCTGGCCCTGGAGCAGGCCGCCCGCCTGGCCGAATTCACCCACGACTGGGAGCGGGCCGCGCATCTGTACGATGAAGCCTTCCAGCACATGCGCCGCGCCCGCGGGCTCTCCGACGATGCCCGCCAGCTTCGCGACCTGGCCGAAAGCGCGCGCGAGATGGCCAAGGAAGCCAGCGCCTGACGGCGGGAACGCACACCCTGCGACGGGGAAATATGCAGCTCATAGGTCGGACATCCCTGTCCGACGTTCCCGCATCCCCTGGCGGACAGGGATGCCTGCCCTATGTGCTCAGTTTCCCTGTGGCAATGGGCAACGTGAAAGTAAAAGTAGTGCCTACTCCCAACTCACTCTCCACTGTTATCTCCCCGCCGTGCATCTCCACGATCCGCTTGGCTACGCACAGTCCCAGGCCGGTGCCTTTCACGTGATCCTCGGTACCCGCCACCCGATAGAAACGCTGGAAGATATTGGGCAGGTCCTCCGGAGCAATGCCGGGCCCCGTGTCGCTCACCGACACGCTCAACGCCTCCGGGCCTACGGCGATCTTCACCTCCACCCGCCCACCGTCCTGGTTATACTTGACCGCGTTGCTCGTCAGGTTGAGCAACACCTGCTTCAGTCGCTTGGAGTCGCCCACGATCACTGGAACATCGTCCGGGGCCTGGAGGCTCATGGTGATGTCCCGATGATCGGCCTGGGGACGCATGACCAGGATCGTCTCCTCCGCCACCGCCCGCATATCCACCGGCTCCTTAGCCAAGCGCGTCCGTCCCGATTCCAGCCGCGCCCAATCCAGGAAGTCGTTGACCATGTTGCCCAGGCGGGTCGCCTCGCGGCGGATAATCTCCGCGAACTGTTGCTTGGTCTGTGCGGGGATGTCCGGCAACTTCAACATCTGGGCATAGCCAACGATAGAGGTCACCGGCGTGCGCAGCTCGTGCACCACCTCGGAAATGAGATCGCTCTGCTGGAATAGACGGGCATTCTCGATGGCCACCGCAGCCTGGGAGGCCATCGTGGTCAGCACATCCACATCTTCCTGGGTGAACCCGCTCTCCTCCAGCTTGTTCACCACCTCCACCACGCCGATGATTTTGTCCTTGACGATGAGGGGCACAGCCAGGATGGATTTGGTGGAAAACTTCGTGATGTCGTCCACCTGATCGTAGTGACGGGGATCTTTGCGCACGTCGGCCACGATCACCGGCTTTCCGGTTTTGACCACCTCACCGGCAATGCTGCCATCAATGGGCACAGCGATGCGTGTGAGTTCACCGCTCGCCTCACCGGTGGCCGCCTCGAAGTACAACTCCCCCGTCTTCTTGTCCAGCAGCATGATGGAGCTGGCCTCGGTGACAGTCAACGCCGTGGCAATGTGTTGAATGTCCGTCAGCAGCTCGCGCAAGTCCAGCGTGGAGTTGATCTCCCGGCTCACCTCCAGCATCCGTTGTAATCGAGCGATTTCCTCCTTCTGGCGCTTTACCAGAGCCTGCAGTGTTTCTACTTTGTTCGTCTCCTTATTCATGGACCGTCCTTTTGCCGATAGTTGCGTCTTCCCACCGTCCCCCACTTCCGGTAGGTGAGCAAACGCCCCCTATCGTGCCCGCGCCATGTCCTCTCGCACCACCCGAACGATGCGCGGCAGCACCTCGGCGACGTCCGCGTGAATCACTACTTCCGCCTGTGGATCCAGATAAGTCTCCTGGTAATTCACGATAATCACTTTCGCTCCATGCTGATGGGCGATCATCGGCAAATCTGCAGCCGGCGCCACCTCCAGGCGAGAACCGAGCACCAACATCAGATCGCAGAGCTGAGCCTCGCGGCGGGCTTCGTTGAGCACCCGCACCGGCAACTGCTCCCCAAAAAGGATGACGTTAGGTTTCATCACCCCGCCACAGTCTTCACACACGGGCACCTGCCCATCGGCCAGAAATTTGTTGATGAGCGCACGCGCAGGCACGACCTTATAACAACGAATGCAAGTCGCCTCCCGCATGTGACCGTGCAACTCCAACACTCGCCGCGACCCAGCCCGCTGGTGCAGGCCATCAATGTTCTGGGTGATCACTGCCTGTAGCAGGCCCATCTCCTCCATTTCGGCCAGCGCCCGGTGAGCCGGATTGGGTTTGGCGTTGAGCATGAGTCTGACCAGCGGCCGGATCCAATCGTAGAAGGCCTGAGGTTGCAGTCGAAAGACAAAGATCGAAGCGACAGCCATCGGATTAACCTTCTCCCACAGGCCAGACCCGGGGCTGCGAAAATCGGGGATGCCCGACGGCGTGCTGTGTCCCGCTCCGGTGAGGGCCACAGTGTGCCAGGCATGTAATATCAGTTGCGCCGCCCGCTCAATGTCACTTTCCAGTGTCATAGATTCGATTCTCGGAATTACCCCCTCCCGTAAGTTTCTGACAACCCGCGGGAGGAACCCGCATACCTCAAAACAACGATGGCTGGGAGATACCCAGTGGCAATCGCTCTCCGCCGGCCACCCGATGCGCATAACGGATCGGTTCCGGCAAACGATACTTACGGCAGCAGCTCAACACGTAAGCCACTGCCGTCTCCAAGTCCACCTTATGTCCGATTGATACGTAGACTGGTTTTACCCCATCCCGTGTGCGCACCACCATGCCGATAACCTCGTCGCCCTCGGTCAGACGAACCGTGGAACCCCGCGCCTCGGCGGGTTGGTGATGCTCCCCGCACAGACGTGATTTAGCGCAGCCGATGCTTGGCTTGTCCACCAGCACCCCGATGTGGGTGGCGATCCCCATCCGCCGGGGATGGGCCAGCCCCTGCCCATCGAAAATCAACAGGTCTGGATCGGTGCGCAGTCGCTCCAACGCAGCCATCACCACCGGCCCTTCGCGGAAGGCCAGCAGACCGGGGACGTAGGGGAAAGTCACTGGCCGCTGACTCAGCACGTAATCCACGGGCTCCAACTCAGGGTAACGGAGCACGACCACCGCCGCCTGGGCCACCTCGCCCCGGAAACCAACGTCCACCCCGGCCACCGTCCGCACCGTCCCCAGCCGATTCTCGGTCACAACCAAAGGTCGCAGGCGCTGTTGTATAGTGATGGCCTCCTGCGGGGTAACGTCCCAGCGATGCTGAGTCATCGCCCTCATGCCTCTATCCTTCCTGACTTTACCTGTGGCGCGCCACGCTCACCCCACCAGTAAATGCGCGATCTCTCGGAACTGGGTGGCCGCAAGACTATCCGGCTGGGAGGCGACGACGGGCACCCCCTCCTTGTTGGCGTGGAAACACAACTCCGGGGCCGGGGTAATCACCCCCATGAGTGAGCTTCGCAAAAGCTCCTCAATGGCACTCCGCGTATACGTGGCGGCTGAGCGCGACCGGTTCACCAGCACAAAGCCCACTTTACCCCCGTGAATATCTATGTTCGCTAATCCGATTGACAGCGTCTGCGCCAGGGTCAGCGCCACCGGGTCTGGCTCCACGGCGGTGACGATGTAGTTACAATGCTTGAGTGCCGCCTGCGTAGCTGGATCCAGCCCACTGCTCAGGTCCAGCAATACGTAATCGGCTATCCGCTTCAATTGCCCCACGATTGCATCCACGTGATCAGGGGGCAACTCCGGCACCGATCTCTCCACGTCGTGCGTCGCAATGAGCACGCGGACCCCGCTGGCGTGGGATACCAGGCAGCCTTCGACCAAATTATAGTCGATCTGAGAAGGAGGCTTTTCCAACAAAGTGACCAGGCTCGCTCGTGAAACCAGGGAGAGATGATAAGCCACCGCTCCCCCCCAGGCGTGAAGGTCGGCCAGGATCACACTACGTCCCTCACCGATCTCGTCGGCCAGCGCCAGGGCCACGTTCACGGCCAACGTCGTCGTCCCGGCACCGCCTTTCACCCCCAGAAAACCTATCACCCGCGCGCGCGGGGGAGCAGTCTCCGCCTCGAGACGAGCACGAGCCAGCAACGCACGCACACGGGCTACCAGCTCTGCCGGCAACACCGGCTTGGTGACGTAGTCATCCGCACCGGCCTGGAAACCCATCACCCGATCCTCGACCTGGCTTTTGGCGGTGAGCATGATAACCGGCGTGCGCGCTGTCCGAGGCATGGCCCGCAGGCGACGGCACACCTCGAAACCGTCCATATCCGGCATCATTATATCGAGAATGACCAGGTCCGGCGGGGTCGCTTCAGCCTTGGCCAGAGCCTCCGGGCCACTCTGGGCCACCGTGACCTCAAATCCCTCCCGATGCAACGCATAACCCACCAGCTTCAATGCATTCGGGTTATCGTCAACGATAAGAATCTTGGCCGACATAGCCTTTCCTCCTCCGACTCTCCTACCCCGCCCGCAGAATTTCCGTGGCTCTTGATCCTTCCGCGGGTTCGGACGGAAGGACCTGCTGAATTAGTATAACATATTTCCAGCGTTTTTACAACAGACTTGACAGTTTTCCACTTTTGATATAATATATAAATGTTTCTTTATGGGTTACCAGGGCCATAGCATCAGACGGAAAGAGCAAGACGATGGGCGATCTGGGTAGCAAACTGCGACCAGGTGCAGAGACCTGGAAAGAACTCAAAGGACTCCGTGACTACTTCCGAGCGCTGAGCGACGTGATTCGACTGGAGATTATCCGCCAATTGGCACACACAGACGAGATCAGCGTCTCACAATTGGCGGAGCTTCTGCATCTGAGCCAGCCCCTGGTCTCGTGGCATCTGGGCCGTCTCAAGAAAGCTGGGCTCATCGAGGTACGTCGGGAGGGCCGACAATCCCTCTACTCGTTGGTCTGGCAACAGATTCAGCAACGCCAGCAGGAATTTGCCCAGCTAATCGGCGAACCACCATACCACGAAACAAGCAGAGCTATCGGCTTGCAACCGTCCGGCGTGCTCAACTCCCTGGCCGGCGATCTGGATGAGGGGGAGGCTTGGGCTTAGACCAGTCATACCTCAGCTACTACCTGTACCGCCTGGCCGGGGCCATTCTGCCTCACATCCCGCCTCAATGGGGATACTCTCTGGCAACCCGCAGCGGGGATCTTGCCTACTACCTGACGCCAGGCCAACGAGCACACATACGCGATAACATCCGTCACGTGCTCGGCACGAAAGCCACACCCGCACAGGTAGAACAGGTAGTGCGCCGGGTGTATCACTACATCGCCGCCAACTACTACGACCTGTTTCGCCTGCCCACCCTTAGCCACGAGGAACTCAATCGCCTGATCACTATAAAGGGTTGGGAACACGTCGAGGCACTGCGGCAGCGGAAAGAAGGGTTCATCCTGACCACGGCCCATTTCGGCGGCTTCGAGATCGTAGCCCAGGCATGCACTTTGCGGGGTGTATCCGTAGTCGTCCCGGCGGAGCATCTGCGCCCGGAACGGCTATTCCGCTACATTGCCGGGCTGCGCATGAGCAAGGGCCTGCGCCTGATCCCGATTGACGGGCCATTGCTGGAACTGTTCCGCGCCTTACGCCGGGGCGAGACAGTGGGGCTGGCCGCCGATCGGGACGTCACCAACACGGGGCTGACGATTGACTTTTTTGGCGCGCCAGCACACCTGCCCCGGGGACACGTGGAGCTCGCCCTGCGCACCGGCGCGCCCATCGTGGTCGGATTTGGCTACCGCCAGCCAGGCCATACCTTCCTCGCCCACCTGGAGCCCCCGTTATACCTGGAGCGGAGCGGCGATCACGAACGCGACGTCCGCGCAGGAGTGGCAAAGATCGTCACCATCATGGAGCATCACATCGCCAACCACCCCGAACAATGGGTGCTCACCTATCCAATATGGAGAAAGGCTGGACAATGAAGATTGCCCTCATTTCCCCATACGATTACTTCTACCCGGGTGGCGTCAACAAACACATTTTCCACCTGGCCACCAATTTCCGCCGTCTGGGCCACGATGCACGGATTATCGCCGCTTGCTCGGACGGGGATACACCGGTGCCCGACTACGTCATCAGAGTTACCAGCTCCGTCACCCCTCTCCCCATCTCGGGCGCTATCGCTCGCGTCACGCTCTCGCCGCGCATCTATCGCCGCGTCAAGAAGATTCTCATCAAAGAAGCGTTCGATGTCATCCACCTGCACGAACCCATGATGCCCGTCCTGCCGTTGACTGTGCTCCGTCACACGCCGGTAACCCCGCACTCCGCCGTAATCGCCACGTTCCACGCTTACCGGGAATCTAATCCGGGTTACAACTACGGCAAACCTGTTCTCGAGCGCTGTTTCAAGCGACTGGATGGTCGCATCGCCGTCTCGGAGGCAGCACGCAGTTATGTGAACAGCTACTATCCCGGCGAGTACGTCATCATCCCCAACGGGATTGACCTCCACCAGTTCGGGCCACACATTCCACCCCTGCCCTGGGCAGACGATGAGCGACCCACCATCCTGTTCGTTGGCCGCCTGGAGCCGCGCAAGGGGTTCAAATATCTGCTCTACGCCTTTCCTTATGTCCGGCAGGACATCCCTAACGCACGTCTGATTGTGGTGGGGGCTTACAGCCGCGAGGACAAGGAGCCTTACGTGATGTGGGCCCGGCACAATAACGTGCGGGGCATCCGCTTCGTGGGGCCGGTGTCAGAGGAAGAGCTGCCACGCTACTACCGGAGCTGCGACGTGTTCTGCGCACCTTCGACCGGCTTTGAGAGTTTCGGCATCGTCCTGCTGGAGGCGATGGCCTCCGGCGTGCCCATCGTCGCCTCGGACATCACCGGCTACCGTCAAGTCCTGCGCCACGAGGAAGAGGGACTGCTGGTCGAACCGGAAAACGAGCGGGCACTGGCTCAGGCGCTAATCGCCCTGCTACAAGACCCGCACCGTCGCCGTCAGATGGGTTACAGAGGGCAAATCCGCGCCGCCGCCTACTCCTGGGACAAAATATCCAGACAGGTGCTGCATTTCTACGAAGAAGTGCTCAGGCGAAAAAAGGCGTGCAGAGAAGCCGAATCCCGGAGTAGCACCAAACTGCTGCTCTCACGTTTGTTCTCGTGAAGCAGCCAGCTACCCTTTCAACGGTTTGAAACCTTCCTCCGGCTGCCGGATCTGGCGATCCGGCAAGAGCGGCTGGATAGGTACCGCAAGGGTAAAAGAAAGAGTGCAAGGGAGAATCTCTATGGTTAAAAAGCCAGAACCTACTGGCAACGATCCCACAACACCCGTCACCTTGACCGACCATGCCCGCAGGTGGGGACGAGTGATCATTGAACCCATCGCTCGCGCGTTGGCTTGGCTTGGCATCCCGCCCAACGTGGTCACTGTGATCGGATTTGTACTCAGCATCGGCGTGGGTGTCATCCTGGCCCTGGGACACATCCGCTGGGGCGGAGTGTGCATCATCCTGGCCGCCATATTCGACGCGCTGGACGGCACGCTGGCCCGCATCGTAGGCCGCACCAGCCGCTTCGGCGCTTTCCTGGACTCGACGATGGATCGTTTCTCAGAGGCGGTGATCTTTCTGGGCCTGCTGACCTGGTACACCCGCCTGGGGGCGAGACGGGAGATACTGCTCATCTACGCCACCATCGTTGGCTCACTGATGGTCAGCTACACGCGGGCCAGGGCCGAGGGGCTGGGACTGGATTGCAAGGTCGGCATCCTCACCCGCATGGAACGGACTATCGTGCTCACGGTGGGCTTGTTGCTCAACCAGGTGCTCATCGCCCTGTGGGTGATGGCCATCCTGGCCAACTTCACCGCCTTACAGCGGATGATCTACGTCTGGCGGGCAACGCGGCAGGAGGAAAGGGAGAGGAACGAGCAAATAGCACCGGGGCAGAAACCATTGTGAGAAGAGGGTAACACGGCGATCTGACACTACTTCACCGAGACGACGGCGATTTGCGCCTCGTCCAGGGCCGTCCGCAGATCGTCCAGCGCCCGCGCAACGGCCTCCTCGACCTCCGACCGCTCGCGTCCGGCCATCGAGAAGGTCACTTTCAACCGTACACCCGGCCCATACGCTTTGGCCCGCGATTTGACGTACACCTCTGGATGAGCGGCGGCGACCTGATCCACCAATGGAGCCAATACCGACTCGTCACCGCATTCCACGACCACCACCCGCTCCACGAACGCACTTTCCCCAAACAGGGCCTGGAGTGTGGGTTGCAGTGACGTGGTGAAAATGCCCTTCATCTCCGGGGGCACCCCGGGCAGGACGATGACCGTGGTCTCCCCAATGGTAAGCAACACCCCCGGCGCAGCTCCCACAGGATTATGTAAAGCTTTCGCCCCACGCGGCAGGATGGCCATCTTACGCCGCTCCGGGGTGAGGTCCGCCCGAGCGACGTAACCCTTCTCCGCCAGCTCCTCGTACTTTTCCCGCACCAGGCGCAATGCCTCAGCGTGTTCCTCCAGGGGGACGCCCGCCGCCTGGGCGATGGCCTGCAGAGTCATGTCATCGGCAGTGGGGCCCAGGCCGCCGGTGGTAAACACCACGTCCGTGCCCCGCGCCACGGCCTGGCGCAGCACTTCGGCGATGACCGGCACATCGTCGCGGACCAGAGTCGCCCGCCGGACGTGGCCACCCAGCCCGGTAATCTGCTGGCATAGCCAGTGGGTATTCGTGTCCAGCACGTCCCCGATGAGTATCTCGTTGCCGATAGCGATGATCTCCACAGTGACCATGACCTACCTCCCTGTTCTTCTACTCCGTCAGAGCGGGATGCACTACCAGGGCGCTCACCTGCTGGTGGACCTCGTCGGGCGGAAAGATGCCGGTAACGGTGACCAAGCCGGTAAAGAGCGCCAGGGGAACGGCCTCGAAGTAGCGGTTGACAATGATCACGCCCGGAGCGGGATCGGGCCATACCTCGCCCGGAGCGCGGCTCTCGATCTCGGGCTCCACACCCGGCGGCCAGAACTTCTCCCCGCCTGCCAGGGCGTACAGCGGGACGGCGTGCGCCTGGGCCGCCAGCGCCAGTGGATAGGTGCCCACTTTGTTGATCACCGCCTGGGCCGTCACCCCGTCCGCGCCGACCAACACCAGGTCGGCCTGGGCAACCAGGGCCGGAGCCGCAGCGTCCACGGCCAACGTCACCTCCACCCCGGCCGCCGCCAATCGCCGGGCAAGCTCCCGCCCCTCG
>JAGGZG010000217.1 GCA_021162125.1 Anaerolineae bacterium | reverse complement strand
GGCGAAGGTCTCCCGAGCGGGACAACCTTGCCCCTTTTGGTCAGCCGATTAAGCGGATGAAGCCGATCGCCACTCACCTATTCGCTTAATCGGCCTAATCGGCTTAATCGGGTGACCCTGCTGACCCCCATCATCGCCTCGGTCAGAGACCCTCGGCGATCCGTGGAGACGCAACACGCACCACGCAACACGTAACTAAACCACCAAGGAGGCTGATTCCAATGACGGAAACCATACGTATCGAAGTCAACGGCGTCTGGCACGAGCTCGAAGTTGAGCGACGCACCACGCTGCTGGAGGTGCTACGCGACCGCTTGCACCTGACCGGCACCAAGAACGGCTGCGGGCAGGGGCATTGCGGGGCCTGCACTGTCATCGTGGACGGGAAGGCGGTGCGCTCGTGCGTGTACCTGGCCCGCCGCGCCGATGGCAAGTCCGTGCAGACCATCGAGGGCCTGGCCCGCGACGGGGAACTACACCCCTTGCAGCGAGCCTTCATCGAGCGGGGGGCCATCCAGTGCGGGTTCTGCACGCCGGGAGCGATCATGGCCGCCAAGGCCCTGCTGGACCGCAACCCCAACCCCACCCGCGAGGAGATCATGGCCGCTCTGGAGCGCAACCTCTGCCGCTGCACCGGCTACATCAAAATCATCGAGGCGGTGGAAGTTGCGGCGGCGGAGATGAGAGGGGAACGCGAGGGGCCGCCCCTGGCCCCGCAGACGCCACTTCCCCCATTGACCGTGGTCGGCCAGCCGCTGCCCCAGCCGGATGCGCGAGCCAAGGCCACCGGCGAGGCCCGCTACGCTGCTGACCTCTTCTTCCCGGACATGCTCCACGCCAAAGTGCTGCGCAGCGAATATCCCCACGCCCGCCTGCTGCGGGTGGACGTCAGCCGCGCCCGCGAGTTGCCCGGTGTCGCAGCGGTGCTCACCGCTGACGACGTGCCCGGCGAGAAGAACCACGGCGTGATCCACCGCGACTGGCCGGTACTGGCCTACGACAAAGTACGCTACGTGGGCGACGCCATCGCCATCGTTGCCGCCGAGAGCGAATCCATCGCCGAGGAGGCTCTGAAGCTCATCGAGGTCGAATACGAGCCGCTGCCCGTGGTCGCCACCGCCGAGCAGGCCCTGACCCCCGGCGCGCCGCTGGTCCACGAGAACCGCCAGGGCAACATCCTGCGCTACACCAAAGTCCGTCGCGGGGACGTGGAGACTGGCTTCGCTCAGGCCGACGTGATCCTGGAGCACACCTACCACACCCCGCCGGGCGAGCACGCCTTCATGGAGCCGGAGGCTGCGGTGGCCACCGTAGACGAGGACGGCAGCGTCACCGTGTATGTCGGCTCACAGATTCCCTTTGCTGACCGCCGCCAGATCGCGGCCAGCCTGGCCCTGCCCGAGGAGAAAGTGCGGGTGGTGCATACGCTCACCGGCGGGGCTTTCGGCGGCAAAGAGGACGTCTGTGCCCAGATTCACGCCGCGCTGCTGGCCCAGGCTACCGGCCGGCCGGTCAAACTGGTGCTCACCCGCGCGGAGTCCATGCGCGTGCACCCCAAACGCCACGCCACGACCATCGCCGTCAAGAGCGGGGCCAAACGCGATGGCCGCCTGACCGCCGTGCAGGTGAAAATCGTCGGCGATACGGGAGCCTACGCCTCGCTGGGTGAGCAGGTGATGACCCGCGTGGCCACCCACGCCATCGGCCCCTACGACGTGCCCAACGTGAAAGTGGATTGCTACGCGGTGCACACCAACAACCCACCTGGTGGCGCATACCGGGGATTCGGTGCGACGCAAGCTCACTTCGCCGCTGAGACCCAAATGGACATCCTGGCCGAGACATTGGGCCTCTCGCCCTTCGAAGTCCGCCGCCGCAATGCCTTGCGGGTGGGCGGCACCACGATCACCGGCCAGGTGTTGCGCGAAAGCGTCGGCCTGCTGGAGACGATTGACCGCGTGGAGGCGGCGATGCGCGAGGCGCAGGAGGCGGAAAAGGACATCACCCTTCCCTCGCACGTCCACCGGGGATGGGGGATGGCCTGCGCTTACAAGAACGTGGGCCTGGGCGAGGGCCTGGCCGACAGCGCCGGTGCTTCCGTGGAAGTCACCCGCGAGGGACGGGTCATCGTCCGCGCCGGAGCTGCGGAAGTGGGGCAGGGATTGATGGGCGTGGCGGCCCAGGTTGCCGCCGAGGAACTGGGCGTTGACCTTGCGGCCGTCGAGGTCATTCTGGGTGACACGAGCCAAACCCTGGACGGTGGGGCGACCACCGCCTCGCGGCAGACCTACGTCACCGGCAACGCGGTACGTCACGCCGCCCGGCAGATGCGCTCATCGTTAGCCGGTGCTGTAGCCGAAGAGTTGGGCGTCTCGCCGGACGCACTGACCTTTGACGCAGGACGGGTGTCCACGCCCGATGGCCGGTCCGTATCCCTGGCCCGGGCAGCAGAGCTGGCGGCGGCCGAGGGCCGGGAGTTGCGAGTGGATTACGTGTACACCCCGCCGCGCACCAAGCCCCTTGGGGAGGGAGGAGACATGCACTTCGCTTACGGGTACGCAACCCAGGCCGCTCAGGTGGAGGTGAATACCAAGACCGGCGAAGTGCGCGTGCTACAGGTCATCGCTGCCCACGACGTGGGGCGGGCCATCAATCCCCTAGCTCTGGAGGGCCAGATCGAGGGCGGAGTAGTAATGGGCCTGGGCTACGCCCTGCTGGAGAAGTTCGAGGTCGAGGAGGGCATCGTCCGCTCCGACTCTTTGGCCCGCTACAAAATCCCCAGGGTCAATCACGTGCCCCACATCGTGCCCATCCTGGTCGAACATCCCGCCGCCGAAGGGCCTTTCGGCGCTAAAGGGGTGGGCGAGATCACTTCTATCCCCACGGCCCCGGCCATCGCCAACGCCGTGCACAACGCCATCGGCCTGCGGTCTTTCTCCCTACCGATAAAGGTGCCGTAGGACGGGTTGGTAACCCGTCCTACAGCAACACTGAGGTGACGGCATTGATCAAACGGTATCGCTACGTGATAATGTTCAAGCCCTACGGGGTGCTGAGCAAATTCACCGATGCGGAAGGCCGCCCCACCCTGGCCGACTTCGGACTGCCGCCCGGGGTGTACGCCGCCGGGCGATTGGACCGGGACAGCGAGGGCCTGTTGCTCCTCACTGACGACGGCGCTCTGGCCCATCGCCTGACCGACCCGCGCTATAGACACCCTCGCATATACCTGGCCCAGGTGGAGCGGGTGCCGACGCCGGACGCACTGCAAGCGCTGCGCGAGGGGGTGGTGATTCGCGGGCGGCGGACGCTCCCGGCTCAGGTGGAATTGCTGCGCGAGGAGCCCGACCTGCCGCCCCGGCCTGTCCCTATCCGCTACCGCAAGAACGTACCCACCGCCTGGCTGCGCCTGGTTCTGGTCGAGGGGCGCAATCGTCAGGTGCGGCGCATGACCGCTGCCGTCGGCCATCCGACGCTGCGACTGGTGCGGATAGGCATCGGCCCGCTGAGCCTGGGCGACTTACAACCCGGCCAGTGGCGCGATCTGACCCCCGCCGAGCGGAAGGCGCTGCGTGCGGCAGTGTGGTCAACTTGACATATTCGCTAATTTGGTGTACTATGATATTGAATTCATGGCAGTGACCTAACTGGCTTCGCAAATAGCATGGGGGTGAGGGGAAGGAGGCCGAGATGAGAACCAGACTGCTGATAGCGGTACTGCTGGTCGCCGTATTGGCTCTGAACGCCGTGACTGTGCAGGCAGAGCCGCCCCGTTCGGGCCCGATCATCCACGTCGTGCAGTGGGGCGAAACTTTGATCATGATCGCCAGGCACTATGGCACCACCGTGGAAAGCATCGTCCAGGCAAACAATCTGCGCGACGCCAATTACATTTACGTGGGACAGCGATTGGTCATCCCGGCAGGGACGAGTGTACCATCCAAAGGCGTGTATTACACCGTCCAGCCCGGGGACAACTTGACCCTGATCGCGGCCCGTTTCGGCACCACAGTGTCGGCGATTGTGCAGGCCAATAATCTGTACAATCCTTCATTCATCTACGCGGGTCAGGTATTGTTCATTCCGGGGGCTGTGGTCGAACCGGTGTATACCAGTGGTGTGTACTACACCGTGCGTCCTGGTGATACTCTGTTGGGCATTGCCTACCGCTTCGGCGTAAACTACTGGGACATCGTCCGCGCCAACAACATCTCCAATCCGTCGCACATCTACGCCGGCCAGCGCTTGTTCATCCCTGGAGCAGTAGCTCCTACCCCAACTCCAACACCGGTAAGCGCCACACCCACGCCGCCTTGCGCGACACCTACCCCAACGCTGCCGGTCTGCACTCCCACGCCGACTCTGCCGGTCTGCACTCCTACACCGACGCCGGCAATAGTGTGCGTGACACCTACGCCGGTCTGCGTTACCCCCACGCCTGTGGGGACGCCACTGCCCGGTTGCCGCGATCTGACTTACCCGCCGAGCGGTTCTGTGGTGAAGGGCGAGATCGAGGTTCGGGGCACGGCGATGGTGCAGGATTTCTGGTACTACAAGGTCGAGTTCCGTTTCGACGACGAGCCCAACCATTGGCGGTACATCTACAGCGCCTACGAACCGGTGCGCGACGGCGTGTTAGCCATCTGGGATACCTCGCCGTTCCCCGACGGAGTGTACTGGCTGCGCCTGGCCGTCGTGGATCGCACCGGCAACTTCCGGCCCGATTGCGAAGCGCGGATAACCATCACCCATTAGCCGGGCCAGGTAGTCATGGAGAAAATATCGCAGTGTCCCTCGCTTCACGGAGGGGCGATGAACGCTTGTGAGGACTGCGGGCAAAATGAAAGAGGGGAACGCCAGATGTAGCCTCCCTTGTGATGGATTATCCTGACAAATCATTGGAGTGTATGTATTCCATTGAACTAATAACGTTGGCTCTCGAATCCGAGAGTCGAAGAGTCGAAAGGAGAGTACCAATGCCCGCAGTACAGAAATTCGATCACAGCATGATCGAGAAATACCTGAGAGGTCGCAATCTCAAATACCTCCGAGACAGCGAGGGCGATTATCGGATAGATTTCGCCTACGACGAGGACACCGGGTGTGAGCTGACTGTGTGGCTCATCGCCAGCGGGCGGAATAACGAAATCTACAATGTGCTGATTATGTCCGACAAGAGTTTTCCCAAGAGCGATTGGGGGACGATCGCCATGTTGTGCAACACCTGGAACCAGGAAAGACGTTGGCCCAAGGCGTATCTATACGTGCGCGATCCCGCCACAGACACGACTGGCCGGATTCGCCTTGAGCAACAAATTGATCTGGAGCAAGGGATTCACCAGGAACTGTTGAACGACTTCACCAACACGATAATCCTCGGCTCCTTCCTCTTCTGGGAATGGGCGCACAAGGAGCAAGGCTTATAGCCGCCAGATTGATCGTCTCAAGTGCCCGTCACTTCCAAAGTGACGGGCACTTTTGGTGAAGGGCACTTGACTTTTCAGCCTCGTCGAGTTGTAGTATAATGCCCGTCACTATACCCTCAATGTCATTAAGTTAAGGAATCACCCAGACCTCCGAGGTCTTGTGCGGCCCTTGCGCGACGGGAATTTGCAGCAAATACGGCATAGTTTGCACCTGTGAGTCTCCACCGGAGACCTCGGAGGTCTTATCTTAATGACATTGACTATACCCTCTCCGCGGGTTGATGCCATACCGCGGGAGGATGGGTAAAAGGAAGCGAGCATGGCAATTTACCTGGACGTCTCCGCCGCTGCGCACGGCCGGGCCGGATTGGGGCGCTATGCGGCGAGTCTGGCCCGCGCGCTGGTGGACGCAGCCGCAGGCCGGTTTGCCCTTTTCTACAACCGGGGTCGCGAGACGCGCCTGCCGGCCGGTCTGGAACACGTGCCGACGCGCAGTGTGCGCGCCGGGTACAAGCCCTGGCGCATGGCTGTGTGGCTGGGCCAGTTGGCGCGAATTGGGTTCAATCGTTTGGTGCCGGATGCTGAATTGTTCCACGCCACCGAGCACCTGCTCATACCTCTACGCGGCGTGCCCACTGTACTCACCGTGCACGATCTCATCTTTTACCTTTTCCCGGAACATCACAAGCCGCTCAACTACTGGTATCTGAACCTGGCCCTGCCCCTCTACTGCCACCGGGCGACGGCTATCATCGCCGTATCCGAGGCGAGTAAGCGCGACCTGGTGCGTTGCTGGGGACTGGACCCGGCGCGGATTACCGTGGTGCACGAGGCTGCCGACCCGCGTTTCCGCCCCGCTTCGCCGGCGGCCATCGCTGCCGTGCGCCGTCGCTACGGCCTGCCGCCGCGCTTTCTCGTCACCGTGGGCGTGATCGAGCCGCGCAAGAACCTCTCCCGCTTGCTGGATGCGCTGGTCATCCTGCGCCGTGACGAGGACGTGCATCTGGTCATCGTCGGTGGCAAGGGTTGGCTGACCAGCGACTTCTTCCGTAAGCTGGAGGCTTTCCCCCATCGTCGAGCCGTGATTCTGACCGGTTACGTTCCCGATGAGGACCTGCCGGCCGTGTACGGCGCGGCGACAGTCTGTGTACAGCCCTCGCTCTACGAGGGGTTCGGTCTGCCGCTGCTGGAGGCGATGGCCTGCGGCGTGCCGGTAGTCTGCAGCCGGGCGTCGAGCTTCCCGGAAGTCGGCGGGGACGCGGCCCGCTATTTCGATCCCACCGACGTCGAGGGGATGGCGGAGGCGATCCGCGCCGTGTGGCGCGACGAGGCGCTGCGCGCGGAGATGCGCGCCCAGGGATTGGTGCAGGCGGCGCGGTTCTCGTGGGCGCGAGCCGCGCGCGAGACGATAGCCGTCTATGAGCGGGTGCTGGCCGGAACGGTGGGACCAGCCGATTAATCCGATCAAACGGATATGGTGATCTGCAACGTCGGCTTAATCCTCTTAGAACGTCTCTGAAGAATCGAGATGAAGATACAAACCACCAAGACACAAAGGCACAAAGTGACATTAAAGAGAAGGGCAAGTAACTCCTCTGTTTCTTGGTGTCTTAGTGACTTCGTGGTGAATTTTGGGACACCTTCTTAATCGGCTGACCAAGTGGAGCAATCACGAAAGGACATCGCCGATGACTTCTTTGTTCAAACAAGTATCGCGCATCGTGCAAGGCGTGCGCATCCTGGGAGCGGGCCTGGTTATCCAGAGCGCGCTCTATCCTTTTCGCAAGGCGTACTACAACGCCAAATTCCACGACGGCGGGAACTCGTCCCTGAGAGGGTGGCTGGGCATCCTCGACGCCCTGCGCAACCTACAGGTCTCCCCCCTGACCCCGGCCGATTGCACCTTTCCGGGCGATGTGCGCGCCGTACGCGTGGACAGGCGCGCGGTGGAGCTATCTTGCGATAACGCCGTGGTGCGCCTCACCGTGCTGGCCGAGGACCTGATCCGCGTGCGCCTGAGTCCCACGGGCGAGTTTCCCCCGCCCTTCTCCTACGCCGTGGCCAGAGAGGACGCCGACTGGCCCACCGTGGATTTCGCCTTTCACGAGAGCAAGGAAGCCGTTGAGATACGCACCGCACGGCTTACCTGCCGGGTGACGAAATCACCCTGTCGCCTGGCCTTTCTTGACCTGGATGGTGCCGTGATCAGTGCGGATGCGGCGGGCATGGGCTGGCGTGGGGAACGGGTGGCCTGCTGGAAAACACTTGGCCCCGACGAGCACCTTTACGGCCTGGGCGAGAAGGCGCTTGGCCTCGACAAACGGGGCATGGCCTTCGAGATGTGGAACCGCGACCCGCAGACCTACTCCCCCGGCGATGATCCCATTTATCTCAACATACCTTTCCTGCTCGGCCTGCGCGAGGGACGGGGGTACGGGATTTTCTACGACAACACCTTCCGCTCCTGGTTCGACCTCGGTGCCGGGCAGGAGGACGTCGTCCGTTTCGAGGCGGCGGGCGGCGAGTTGCGCTACTACTTCTTTTACGGCCCCGAGCTGACTACCGTCCTTGATCGTTATACCGAACTGACCGGGCGGATGATTATGCCCCCGCTGTGGGCGCTGGGCTATCATCAAAATCGCTGGAGCTACTATCCCGAGGCCCGCGTGCGGGAGATCGCCCACGAGTTTCGCGCACGGCGCATTCCCTGTGACAGCATCCACCTGGACATCCATTACATGGACGGGTATCGCTGTTTCACCTGGAACCGACGACACTTTCCCGATCCGGCGCGGATGATCGCCGACCTGGGAGAGCAGGGGTTCAAAGTCGTGGTCATGATTGACGCCGGCATCAAAGCCGATCCAAAGTATTGGGTCTGCGCCGAGGGCCTGAAGCAGGGGATGTTCTGTACCTACCCCGATGGCCGGATTTTCGGCGGGCCGGTGTGGCCGGGCGAGTGCCACTTCCCCGATTTCACCAGCCCGCGCGTACGCGCCTGGTGGGGCGAGCTCTACCGGGGCCTGGTGGAGATGGGCGTGGCCGGGGTGTGGAACGATATGAACGAGCCGGTGGTGATTGGTTTCCAGGGTGACACTTTCCCTGATTGCGTGCGCCACGACTGGGAGGGGCAGGGTGCTGATCACCGCCAGGCGCACAACGTCTACGGGATGCAGATGGCCCGCGCCACTGCGGAGGGGCTGATGCGCCTGCGTCCCGACGAACGGCCCCTGGTCATCACCCGTTCGGCGTGGGCCGGGGCGCAGCGTTATTGCATGAACTGGACGGCCGACAATCAGAGCACCTGGCCCCAGCTTAAGCTAACCATGCCCATGGTGATGACCCTGGGTCTGTGCGGGATGGCCTTCAGCGGGCCGGATACCGGCGGTTTTAGCGGCACGCCAGATGGCGAATTGCTCACCCGCTGGATGCAACTGGGGGTCTTCACCCCGTTTTTCCGCAACCACACCGCTATCCTGACTGGCGATCAGGAGCCGTGGGTTCACGGTGAGCCCTACACAACCATCAACCGCCGTTTCGTCGAGCTGCGCTACCGGCTGCTGCCCTACGTCTACACCGCCTTCTGGCAGTGCGCACAGAGCGGTCTGCCGATCATGCGTCCGTTGCTGTTAGGCTGGCAGGACGACCCACGCACCCACGCCCTCGACGATGAGTTCCTATTCGGCGATGCGTTCCTGGTCGCACCGATTGGCGAGCCCGGTGCCACCAGCCGCCAGGTCTACTTGCCGGCGGGGACGTGGTACGACTTCTGGAGCGATGCGGTATACGTCGGTGGGCGGGACGTTCTGGTGGATGCGCCGCTGGAACGGATGCCGCTTTTCGTGCGCGCGGGGAGTGTTATACCAATGTGGCCGGTGATGCAATACGTTGGCCAGCGGCCCGTGGACGTGTTGACCCTCCACGTCTACCCGGGCGATGGGGAGAGCTGGCTGTACGAGGACGATGGCCATAGCTGGGCGTGCCAACGGGGCGAATACCGGCTGACGCGGTTCACCCTGCGGCGCGAGGGCGGCGCGCTGGAACTGCGTTGCCAGATCGAGGGATCCTATACTTCCACTTATGACCACTACCGGGTGGTCGTTCATGGCGTCGAACATGAGCCGCGCCGCGTCACGGCGGATGGCCAGCCGGTGGCGGAATGGACCTTCGACGCCGAAAGTCGCCAGTTGCGCTTCAATGTCATTAAGATAAGACCTCCGAGGTCTCCGGTGGAGACTCACAGGTGCAAACTATGCCGTATTTGCTGCAAATTCCCGTCGCGCAAGGGCCACACAAGACCTCGGAGGTCTGGGTGATTCCTTAACTTAATGACATTGAGTTGCGCTTTGGGACGGGGATAGTGGCGCATCTTCAGCAAGTGAGGTATACTATCCATTGAGAAAGTGGGTGGTCTCCCTTTTGTGTGTTGCTGCCTCTTTTTCACCGCAGAGCACGCAGAGATTTGTAGGTTTTCTCAACGTGCCCGGTGGTCTCTGCAGTGAGACAACGAGCTTGTATTGGATCAACGCAATTGGGGGAGACTTCCAGAAAGTGGACAAGGAGGATAATTCACCGATGGCGGAAAAGAAAATTCGCGTGTTGGTTGCCAAGCCCGGTCTGGACGGCCACGACCGGGGGGCTAAAGTTGTAGCCCGCGCCCTGCGTGATGCAGGGATGGAAGTGATCTACACCGGCCTGCGCCAGACGCCGGAGATGATCGTCGAGGCCGCTATCCAGGAGGACGTTGACGTGGTGGGCCTGAGTATCCTCTCTGGGGCACACATGACTCTCGTCCCTCGCGTGGTCAACCTGTTGCGCGATAACGGCGTGGACGACGTACTGGTCGTGGTCGGGGGCATCATCCCGGACGAGGACGTGCCGGCGCTCAACGAGATTGGCGTGCGGGGTATCTTCGGCCCGGGGACACCCACTCAGGACATCGTGGAGTTCATTCGAAGGGAGATAGGTGACAGGTAGGTTGGAACTCTCCAACCCATCCGTTCACACGAGTTATGAACCTGATTCAAGATACACTCAATCGTGACCGCCGGGCCATCGCTCGCCTGATCTCTCACATTGAAAATGGGGAACCGGACGCACGGGAAGCGCTGGCGGTGCTGTATCCTCACACCGGCCGGGCGTACATCGTCGGGGTGACCGGCGCACCGGGCACGGGCAAGAGCACGCTGGTCAACGAGTTGGCCAAAGCCTATCGCCGCCTGGATCAACCGCGCACGGTGGGCATTATCGCCGTGGATCCCACCAGCCCCTTCTCCGGTGGGGCGATTCTGGGCGACCGCATCCGCATGCGCGATCTGGCCGGCGATGCGGGCATCTTCGTGCGCAGCATGGCCACGCGGGGCAGTCTGGGTGGGCTGGCGCGGGCCACCGCCGACGCGATTAAGGTGCTGGACGCGGCGGGCTACGAGGTGATCTTCGTCGAGACCGTGGGCGCGGGCCAGGCCGAGGTGGACATCGCCAAGACCGCCTACACCACAATCGTCGTCGAAGCGCCGGGCCTGGGTGATGAGATCCAGGCCCTCAAAGCCGGCATCATGGAAATTGCCGACATTTTCGTCGTGAACAAGGCCGACCGCGAAGGGGCCGACAGCACGGTCGCTGCCATTCGGATGATGCTCGACCTGAACCACGCTTCCCACGTTGAGGGACAGGGGTGGCGACCGCCGGTGTGCAAGACCATCGCCGTGCGCGGGGATGGCGTGCCCGCCCTGGTGGAGGAGATTGAGGCGCACTCCGCTTTCTTGCGTGAGAGCGGATTGCTCGGCCAGCGGGAGCGGGAGCGCGTGACCACGGAGTTTGAGTACCTCTTGCACGAGCAGTTGATGCGCCAATTCGTGAGCAGGGTATCGCCGGAGCAGTGGGATGAATTGATCGAGCGCATTGTACGCCGGGAGGTGGATCCCTACACGGCAGCGGAGAAGCTCCTGCGGGAAATGACGTGATGGGAACGTCACCCATCATCCTGGCGCGTCTGTAGAGCCGTGCATGGATGGTGGCCTTTCCTGGCTTCTGATTGGATCTTTCGCGTGCCGGTCATACTCCGGCTTGCTCAGCCAGTTCAGCGCGTTGTGCAGCAAGTAGGCGGCAGGGTGCAATTGCATTTTCGGCTGTGGCAGGGTCGGGCGTGGGGGCGAGTCGGGTATCCTCACCTCGGCCAGGGCAAAGGCGTCCCCTGCACCGGGGCGGGCCAGCACGTGCCCGGTGGCGTCGGCAACGAGGGTGTGTTCGTTGTGGGGGGCGCTGATGGTGGCCCCGGCAGCGTGGCGGACGAGCGGCCACAGGCGCGGATTGGGCAGTAGCGCCAGGACGAGGGACAAGGCGGGACGGGGCACGGGTGAGGTGAACCGGCCGTGTTGCATCGCGTTGACGAGGGGCACGCCCAGCCAGGCTCCCTGGGCGCGCAGGTCTTCGTCCATGACAGCGTCACTCCGATCGCGAATGGCGCGGCCCAGATGGCTGGTGTCGGCCAGGGATAGACGTTGGCCATTGGGCAGGTGTATCTCCATGTGGCCCATGGCCGGGGGGCAGGAGCTGATGACCAGCATCTGGACTCGCCCGGCGTAGGCCCGGAAAAGGTCGGGATAGGCCACGTCCCAGCAGATCATGAGCCCCAACTGCCCCAGGTCGGTGTCGGCCACGACAGGACCATCTCCGGGGCGAAAGTAGGCCCGTTCCCATCCCCAGGGATGCAGTTTATCGTATTCCCAGGCACGACCGCTGGGAGCGACCAGCACCAGCGTGTTGAAAATCTCCCCGCGCTTGCGCAGTAAGAACGTCCCGGCCAGGTGGACGTTGAGCCGGGTCGCTGTCTCTCGCAGCCAGGTGTAGGTCGGGCCGTCGGGCGGCTCGGCCAGGCGATAGTTGGCTGCGGTGTATTCGTAACCAGTGTTGAACAGTTCAGGCAGGACGACCAGTTGGGCCCCGGCCTGGGCCGCCTGTGTCACCAGCGATTCGGCTTTTTGCAGGTTGGTGCCCACCTCGCCGTTGAAGCTGCGCATCTGCACGCCTGCGATCTTAACAGTATGAAGCATAGGGCTTCCCTCCGTGGATGATCCGTTCCCGGCCTGGATGGTTCGGCTGTGCTCACCACGGATTTGGCAACCCAGGCCGAGTAGTTATAGAATTACCCTCCAACATTTGCGTTGTCCGCGAGAATTTTTTGGACGCAGATTTTCGCAGATAAAGGTAGTTTTGCACTTTTTACAAAGCATCCGTGGTTCGCCACTCGCCCCCCCTCAGTCCCCCCCGCTCGCAGGGGGGAAGACCGTCCTCCCCCCGTGGAACGGGGGGAGCTAGAGGGGGGCGCGATCCGTGCATAGCCGCTTTGTGAAATCTGCAAAAGTACTGCTGAGCTAGGTCGAAGGAAATCTCGTTCCTCGCATAGTAAGATACTTGTTTACCAAAAACGAGATTCTACCCTTCGACTTCGCTCCTCAGAATGACAGATCAACAAAATCGGTGTGGCGGGTATTAGCATCGTCACGGACGTAATCCGTTCCCAACGGAGAGAGAGATGACCGTCAAACGCATCCGTGAGGCCAGCTGGCGAATAGACTACTTTCTGATCATCACCGTCGCTGCCCTGTTGATCGTGGGCCTGATGATGGTCTACAGCTCCACTTTTGACCTGGCCTACAAGGGATTTG
>JAGGZG010000239.1 GCA_021162125.1 Anaerolineae bacterium | reverse complement strand
TTATCCTGGGCGAGGGCCAGGTGGTGGTGGATGGTCCCGTTCGCCAGGTGATGACCGACTCACAGGTCTTCGCCTCGCAGGTGAATAAGCTCTTCCGCGATGCACGGTTCCTGACCGTGGAGGATGTGTTGGGGAGACGATGAAAAAGTTTCTTAACGCCATCGTCCTGGCCGCAGCCAGCCTGGTAGGCGTCGCCGCGTTCCTATACCCCTTCTTTGTCCCCCAGCCGGCGAATTCAGTCCACGGGGCGCTGTCCCACTCCGGCGACGCACCATTTTTATTCATCATCCTGATGGTCTTCTGTCTGGGCGCAGTGTTGACCAACCTCAGCTCCGGGCAGATCAACTCCAAGATCATCGCCGTGCTGGGCATCCTCACAGCGGTTAACGCCGTGCTACGCGCCGTGCCCGGGCCGGCCGGGTTCGCGGCGGTGTTTTTCCTGCCCATCCTGGCCGGGTACTGTTACGGGGCGACTTTCGGCTTTCTGTTGGGGGCGCTCTCGCTGCTGGTATCGGCGCTCATGGGGGCCGGAGTGGGGCCGTGGCTGCCCTTTCAGATGTTCGCCACGGGGTGGATCGGGATGGCCTCGGCCTGGCTGCCCGATCTGCGGCGCTGGCCGCGCCTGGAGGTGACCATGCTCACCGTGTGGGGGTTGGGCTGGGGATTCGCCTTCGGGGCAATGATGAATCTCTGGTTCTGGCCCTTCGTGTTCGACCCGACGCAGACGGCGATCTACTGGCAGCCCGGTCTAGGAGCAATCGAGACACTGAAGCGTTACGCCGCTTTCTACGTCATTACCTCACTGTGGTGGGACGTAGGGCGGGCGGCGGGCAACGCGCTGCTGCTCCTGCTCTTCGGGGCACCCATCCTGCGCCTGCTGCGTCGCTTCCGGGCTCGCTTTCAGTTTCAGGTGCAGTCCCTGATTGTCTGACAATCCCACTTGGACGCAGATTCACGCAGATTTTCGCAGATAAAAATAAAATAGAAAATCAGCGCCTATCGGCGTTCATCTGCGTCCTACAATCAGGGTGCAGCCCGCTTAATGGGCAGAGGGCGTGGGAGCTCGCCAGAAAATGGTCACCCGCCGAAAGCCCAGCTCGTAGAGCCAATTGGTGAGCTGCGCTTCGGCCACGCTCCGCGCCCCATCCAGGATGCCCGCTTCCAGCGCCTGACCACGCAAGTTGTCCTCCGCGCGAGCCAGCAACTCCAGCTCCAGCTCGTCGGGTGCAGGGGCAAAGAGCTTCTGCTTGAGGTCGTACACCCGCACTGCGCCCGGATCCACTCGCGTGACCAGCACTTCCGGCGCGGGCAACACCAACGTAACCGCGTCCCCCCGCACCTGGATGTCGTCCGCCGTGACCGTGGCCAAGTCCACCCCGGCGATCACCTCGCCGGGCACGATCAGCACCAGCTCCACCGTGCCCAGGCCCACCCACTCCAGTACACCGCCGGAGCCGCGCTTGCCCTCGACGATGGTGGTCAGTGCGTAGCGGATGGGCTCCAGGCGGCCCAGGGCGTGAATCTGCGGCGGGCCGAGGACAATGGGCGTGGACGTCGGAGTGGGGGTGATGGTCGGGGTCGGGGTAGAAGTGCGCGTGGCCGTAGGCAAGGGAGTAGCGCTCGATGTGGCCGTCGGTGGCGCGAGTGAGGGAGTGGGCTGGACGGTGGCGGTTGGTGAGGGTCGCGCACTGATGGCGACGGCCATTCTGCCCACCTCGCACAGTGCCAGGGCGACGATGAGCGCTACCCCCAGCGCGATCACGAGCCACAGCCCCCATCGCTCACGGAAAGCACCCTTTAACTGCGGCCAAATTCCGCCCACATCCGTCGAACCCGCCACCGCGACCTCCTCATTGTTAAAATTGCTGAGCGACCAGGGGCACAGGAGTGAAAATCAGGATGAACACAATGATGACGAGCACAGCCAACACCTGCCGCGGCCGGTCGAGGGTGGTGATAGCGTCCAGTGGAGCCGCCGGACGCCGCCCGAAGACGAAAATCAGCCCGGCCCACAGGAACCACCCGTCCCAGACGAAACCCAGAACCAGCATAGCACCAATTATCAGCCAGGTGAGCCAACGCGCCCGTTCCCCTAGCAAGGCGTAGACGATGTGCCCTCCATCAAGCTGCCCGGCGGGGATCAAATTGAGGCCAGTGACCAGCAAACCCACCCAACCAGCCATGGCTATTGGATGCAGCATCACGTCCACCCCTCCGCTGGGCAAGACTCGTCCGAAGATCAAAAACTTGAGGCCCAGGTACAGCAAAGAGTTGCCCTCCATCAGTAACAGCTCACCGGTGGGCAGGGGAGTCACTTCCGAAAGCAGCAACCCAATGATTAAGATGGGTATAGCCAGCATCAACCCGGCCAGCGGCCCGGCGGCGGCGATGGACACCAGCACTCGCCGGTTGGTCGGCGGGGCCTTCATACGAATGAAAGCCCCCATCGTACCGAACAGGCTAATAGGCATAGGGATGAAATACGGCAAGCTGACCGGCACGCCGTAGGCTCGGGCCACGAAATAGTGTCCTAACTCGTGAACCAGGAGGATGCTCAGCAGACTCACGGCGAAGGGCAGCCCGGCCAGCGGCGAAGGGAGCAGATGCCCAGGTGGCGGCTCTACCATCTGCATACCGGCAAACACCACGGACGCCACGGTGGCCAGGAACAGCAGGGCCGCTAACCAGGGACGGGAAGGCGTGGCCTGGATGACGCCTCGCACGGCCAGAATCACGTCGTTCCCATCCTCACGTTGAAAGAGGGGGGTGTAGCCCAGGTCACGAAAGCGACTGCTCACCTGCTCGTACGCCTGGTGGGCCGGGACCAGCAGCCGGCCACGGAGTTGAAGGGCCACGCGCGGCGATGGATTCATGGTCACGTCGCTCACGGCAAACACGTCGCCCACAGCCTCCCGCAGGCGGACGATGTCCCATTCTGGAATGGGAGGTTCAGGGGGCGGAGGGGAAGAAGTCGAGCGTGTGAATTTCATCGCAGCGTCTCCTCGGCAAGCAATCGCTGGTACGCTCCCTGCCACAGAGACGGCGGGCGCACCAACTTGACCACCCGCACGTCCGCAAAGTGGGGCAGCAGGCTGGCCAACACCGCCGGCAGGCCATCCCAGGCATCTTCTTGAATCAAGGTCGCCATCTCGTCCGCAGTGCGACTGGCCCACGCCCACTCACGACGAAAGCGGTCGGCCTTGAGGTAGTAATTCCTTCGCTCCCAGGCTGTCGCCGAACGATCCACCCCCTCGGCGATGGCATCCAGACAAAAGACGATGAGCGCCGCCAGGTCTTTGGCCTCCTCGTCCAACTCAGGCTTTTCCATCAATCGGCGAAGGGCCTCGGCAACGGTACGTCGCAGTTGTTGCCGCTTTGTGCCCACCCGCTCGACGGAAATCACTCGTCCCATTGAATCCTCCTTGTGGTTTACGTATGGGCCAGATTATACCAGCTTTCCCCCCAAATGACAAAATTGGTCTTTCAAGGTGCCCGGCACTTCTTCAAGTGCCGGGCACCTCAATTTTGACACTTCGGCCAAAATCGGTTATAATTAAAAACAGCCGTGAGGGAGCAAGGGGGTTCCCAAAACTCCCTCACTCTTCATTCATCATAGACTGTGAAAGACGGTGAACAGGAGGAGTAGGCTGGACTGCGGTGATAGAGAAGCGGGGTCACCGGCTGGAAGCCCCGCGCACCGGCCGCCAGTCGAAGGTCGCCTGGGAGTCTGCTGGCTGATGGCCACAGCAGTAGGCCAGCACGGGTCGGCCCGTTACAGCCGCAGAGCGCTGGTCGGTTGACCAGAAGCAAGGTGGTACCGCGTGAGGGAGCCCCTCTCGTCCTTGAGGCGAGAGGGGCTTTTGATTCAGAAGCGTTAAGCGGTTGAAACCGCGCCTGAGGAGCTAAAGCTGGCTGTCCACCTGCGTGGACAGGCGCGTCCACGCAGGTGGACGCTCGGCTGCAAGCCCTCTAGAGGCGATTTCAATCGCTAACAGAAGTAACCTGAGCAGTTACTCAGAAGCAAGACCTGGAGGGGAGGTGATGACAGTGGACGAAGACGGCGTTGCTGTACGTGTATCTCCTGTCTCACCCCTTGACTATAAGGAAAGGACAATCCGGCCATGAGCAAGATCAAAATGCCCAAAACCTACAATCCGCAAAAAGCGGAAAAGCCTATCTACGACTGGTGGGAGAGAAAAGGATACTTCCGTCCGGAGATTAACCCCTGGAAAAAGCCCTTCACCATCACCATGCCACCGCCCAACGTCACCGGGGCACTGCACCTGGGTCACGCTATTACCGCAGCAGTGGAAGACCTGGTGACCCGCTACCATCGCATGAAGGGCGATCCTACCCTCTGGTTGCCCGGTTCGGACCACGCCGGCATCGCCACGCAGAACGTGGTGGAGCGCGAGCTGGCCAAGGAGGGCCTCACCCGGCATGACCTGGGCCGCGAGAAATTCATAGAGCGGGTGTGGCAATGGAAGGAAATCTACCACAAGCGCATCACCGACCAGCACCGCCGGCTGGGCGTCTCCTGCGATTGGGAGCGAGAGCGCTTCACCCTGGACGAGGGGCTGTCACGGGCGGTGCGCGAGGCTTTCGTGCGCCTGTACAAGCAGGGATTGATCTACCGGGGCACTTATCTGGTGAACTGGTGTCCGCGCTGCACCTCCGCCATCTCCGACCTGGAGGTGGTCCACGAGGAGAGGACCGGCAAGCTATGGTACGTGCGCTACCCGCTGGAAGGCGGCGGGTTCATCGAGGTGGCCACCACCCGGCCGGAGACCATCCTGGGCGATACCGCCGTGGCCGTTCACCCGGACGACGAACGCTATACGGCAATGGTCGGGCGCACGGCCATCCTACCGATACTGGAACGCCGCATCCCCATCATCGCCGACGAGGTTGTGGACCCCGAGTTCGGCACCGGCGCAGTAAAAGTGACCCCGGGCCACGACCCCACTGACTACGAAATCGGGCAGCGGCACGATTTGCCGGTCATCAATGTGCTCAACGAGAACGGCACTATGAACGAGGCCGCCGGCCCGTACCAGGGTCAGGATCGCTACGAATGCCGCAAGAACCTGGTAGCCGACCTGGAGAAGGCCGGGCTATTGGTTAAAGTTGAGAACTACCAGCACTCCCTGGGCCACTGCCAACGCTGCAACACTGTGATCGAGCCATACGTGTCCACCCAATGGTTCGTCAAGATCAAGTCCCTGGCCGACGCGGCCCTGGAGGCCGTGCGCGACGGGCGCATCCGCATCGTGCCCGAACGTTTCACCAAGGTGTACTTCAACTGGCTGGAGAACATCCGCGACTGGTGCATCAGCCGCCAACTGTGGTGGGGCCACCGCATCCCGGTATGGTACTGCGATGACTGCGGCGGCCAGACTTGCGAGGTAACGGACCCCACCAAGTGCGCCCACTGCGGCAGTACCAACATCCGCCAGGACCCCGACGTGCTCGACACCTGGTTCTCCTCCGGGCTGTGGCCCTTCTCCACGCTGGGTTGGCCTGAGGAGACCGAAGATTTCCAGTACTTCTATCCGACCACGATGCGCGAGACCGGGTACGACATCCTGTTCTTCTGGGTGGCCCGGGAGATCATGCTCGGCCTGGCCATGACCGGACAAGCGCCCTACAGCATAGTGTACCTGCACGGGTTGATCCGCAATGAACGGGGCGAGAAGATCAGCAAGTCCATGCCCGACGCCGAAAAATACGACCCACTTAACATCGTTGACGAATACGGCGCGGACGCGCTGCGTTTCACCCTGCTCACCGGCTCCTCGCCGGGCAACGACATGAAGCTATCCCTGCAACGGGTGGAGGCCAGCCGCAACTTCGCCAATAAAATCTGGAACGCGGCCCGCTTCGTGGTCAGCCACATGGACGAATCGGTCAAGCCCGGCATCTCCATCCAAAATCTACCGGAGCAGAACCCGGTGGACAAATGGATTATCAGCCGCAGCAATCGCCTGGTGGCGGACGTGACGCGCCTGATCGAACAGTACCAGTACGGCGAGGCCGGACGGCAGATCTACGACTTCCTGTGGGGTGAGTTCTGCGACTGGTACATCGAGATGGCTAAGGTGCGCCTTTATGGCCAGGACCCCAGCGCCCAGAACGCCGCCCGGCAAGTGCTGGCGTACGTCCTGGAACGAACGATGCGCCTCCTGCATCCCTTTATGCCCTTCGTCACCGAGGCCATCTGGCAGAATCTGCCCCACGAGGGTGAGAGCATCATGATCGCTCCCTGGCCGCGGGCTGGTGGGGTGGACGAGGAAGCCGAGACGGCCATCGAGCTGCTGATGGACATCGTGCGCGCCATCCGCAATGCCCGCGCCGAGTTCAGCGTGCAGCCGAAACAGCGCATTGCTGCGTCCATAGCGGCCGGCAAGTACTACGACCTGCTCCGCGAACAGCAGGACATCCTGCTATCCCTGGCCCACCTGGACTCTGAGCGGCTGGAACTGGACACGACGCTGACGGATGTTCCGGCCCAGGCGCTGACTCTGGTAGTCGGCGGAGTGACGATCTACCTGCCACTGGCCGGGATGATAGATGTGGAAGCGGAGAAAGCGCGCATCGCCAACGAAATGGAACGCCTGACCAAGCTCATCGCCAATAGCCAGATTCTGCTGACCAACAAGAATTTTATCTCCAAGGCCCCGGCCCACGTCGTGCAAAAAGAACGCGACAAGGTAACCAAGTATCGGGAGAAGTGGCAGAAGCTGCGGGAACGACTGGAGAGCCTGGGCGGGCTGTGATCCTGTACCGAGCACAATTTGGTCTGGCGGAAACAGAACCAGGCTCAACGTGCACTCGTGATCTTCGTAGCCGTGTTGCGTATTGCGTGTTCCGTCTACGCAACACGCAGCACGGCTTATTAGCAGGTAAAGGAGCCATAAACGGGAGCTTGTCCCCACGCTCCCCAAACAAACTCCGAGGAGGCGATTTTTATGCGCGTAGATGGACGGGCCAACGACGACCTGCGTCCGGTGACCATCACCCCGGATTACATCGCCTATCCAGAGGGCTCGGTGCTGATCGAGATGGGCAGCACCAAAGTGCTGTGCAACGTCACGGTGGAGGATACTCTACCCTCCTGGCTGCGTAATCAGGGCTGGGATAACGAACAGGGATGGCTCACCGCCGAGTACGCGCTGCTCCCCCGTTCTACGCACACCCGCACCCCTCGCGAGACCCGCGGGCTCCGGGGCCGCACGCAGGAGATTCGCCGCTTCATCGGGCGCAGCCTGCGCGCCGCCGTGGATCTGCAAAAGCTGGGGCCACGAACCATTATCGTGGACTGCGACGTGCTCCAGGCCGACGGGGGAACGCGAACTGCGGCCGTCACCGGGGGATACGTGGCCGTGGCCCTGGCCTTACAGCGCCTGGCTGAGCGCGGCGTGGTGCCGGCCGATGTGCTCCGCGTGCCGGTGGCCGCCGTCAGCGTGGGGGTGGTGGACGGGGAACCCATGCTCGATCTGTGCTACGCAGAGGATGCCATCGCCGACGTAGATGTCAACGTGGTGATGACCGCCGATGGCGAGTACGTGGAGGTGCAGGGCACAGCGGAGGGCCGGCCTTTTGATCGAGCCGCGCTGGAGAAGTTGTTGAATCTGGCGGAGAAGGGGATCGGCGAGTTACTGGCGATTCAGAAAAGAGCCCTATAGAATTCACCACAACACGTGACTCTGCCACAACGACCATGTTTGACCATGTTTAAAGAAGGAGTTGTATGCAGATGCCCAAGTTCCATCCATTTCTCATGGAACGTATGATGTCCAAGTTTGAGCAGGACGTGGAATACAATCTCTCCGAAAGCGGGGTACATCCCGTGTCGCTGGGCGAGCTGCTAAGAGATGCCCCTGACTATATCAATCACCTGCTTGCCACCGAGTTGAACTACCCTCACGTCAACGGCGTGCCCGAATTACGGGAGAACATCGCCGCTCTGTACGATGGGGCCACGGTGGAAAACGTCCTGGTCACCGTGGGGGCAGCCGAAGCCAACTACATCACCACCCGCACCCTGCTTTCTGCGGGAGACGAGATCGTCATCATGCTCCCCAACTACATGCAGATTTGGGGCATTGCCAAGAACCACGGCCTGAAAGTGAAAGAATTCCATTTGAGAGAAAAGCACGGCTGGGCACTCGACCTGGGCGAACTGGACGAAGCAGTCACAGCCAACACCAGGCTCATCGCCGTATGCAATCCCAACAACCCCACCGGCTACATTCTCACCGAGGCCGAAATGGATGCTATAATCGCTGCGGCGGAACGTGTAGGAGCCTGGATTCTGGCCGATGAGGTGTACAGAGGAGCAGAGCGTCTGACAGACGAACAGACGCCCTCGTTCTACGGTCGGTATAATAGAGTGATAGCTGTAGGCAGTTTGAGCAAAGCATACGGACTGCCAGGGCTTCGCATCGGCTGGGCAGTTGCCCCTCCAGACACCATAGACGAGATCTGGGCCCGGCACGAGTACATCGCAATTTCCGCCACGATGCTCTCAAACAAACTCGCCACCATCGCCCTGTCCCCAGAAGTACGCCCCCGCCTCATCCAGCGCGCCAGGGATTATATCCGCAAGGGGTATTCAGTGCTACAACAGTGGATGGACAGCCACGGGGACACATTCAGCCTGACACCCCCTCAGGCAGCCGCTATTGCTTTCGTCCGCTATCATCTCGATATCAACTCAACGGAGTTCACAGAGCGGTTACGCAAGGAGAAAAGCGTGCTCATCGTGCCCGGCGACCACTTTGGCATGGATCATCTCGTGCGCATCAGCTTTGGTCTTCCGCACGATTACCTGGTTTCGGCCTTGGATCGGATTCACGTCAGGTGACAGTCACCTCGGAGGTGACTGTCACCTGATAGTTCACGAGAAGCAGCGCCGCTCATCTCAAAAGAACGAAGCAATGTCTAAAGAATATCTGGAACGCAAAGTTCATCAGCTCTCCCGTTTGATGGAGGTCAGCCGCTCGATAGCCTCCCGGCTGGATTTGGACCCCCTGCTCCAGGAGATCGTGGACACGGCCACGCGGCTCATCGGCGCGGAATTAGGGGGATTGCTGGTGCTGAGCCAGGAAGAGGGCCAACGTTTCGACTGCTTCAAGGTCTGTGGTTGGCCCTACCCTCTCAACCGCTTGCCCCAGGGCAGCGGGCTTTTCGCCGCCCCGTTGCGCGATGGACGACCTCTGCGGGTGACAGACGTGCAGCAGCATCCGCAAGCAGTAGGTATGCCACCAGGCCACCCTCCCGTCAAGGCGCTCCTGACCGTGCCCCTCCAGTCCAAAGGCCATGTCCTGGGCGTCCTCTTCGTGGGCAACGGGCCAGGGGAGCCAGCTTTTACCGCGGACGACGAAGAGCTACTTTCTGCTTTCTCCACCCAGGCGGCCATCGCCATTGAAAATGCCCGGCTCTACGCTCAATCACAGGAGATGGCCCGCCTGCGAGAGCGAGAACGCCTGGCCAATAATCTGCACGACACAGTAGCGCAACTCTTTTACATCATCGGCCTGGAAGCGAAACAGGGATTGGATGCCCTGGCTGACAATCTTCCACCTGACGCACACCTGGAGGCCATAGGTCGCCTTTCGGCACAGGGCAGCAGCGAAGTTCGCAATGCTATCTTCGCCCTCTCACAAAGTGACGGCCAGGATACGCTCTCCTGCGCCTTGCGCACACTGGTTCAGGAATTCGAGGATACCACAGCCATAGAAACCTGCCTGGTTCTTCCACCTCGCCTCGCTGTCCCTAACACCCAATTGCGGAATGCGGTGATTCGTGTGGTGCAAGAAGCGTTGGCGAATGTGCGCAAGCATGCCCAAGCAACGATGGTATTGGTCACACTTTCCTGCAATCGGGATGAATTAGTTGTCACCATACAGGACGACGGCGTGGGGATTCCGCCCTCTCACCTGCCAATCGTGTTGCAAGGTGATGGATACCACTTCGGCATATCCACGACTCGCACGATGGTGGAAAAGGCCGGTGGGCGGTTGAGCCTGGCGAACGGCGACGAGGGCGGGCTGATAGTCAAGGCGTGGCTACCCAAACGGGAGACAGCAAGCCAATGATCCGTGTTGTCGTTGTAGACGATCACGAAATTGTGCGCCGGGGCATCGCCGCCATCCTACAAGGCGATCCCGAATTTGAAGTCGTAGGAGAGGCTGGAGATGGCGAAGAGGCCCTGCGCGTAATCCACGCTACCCACCCCGACGTGGCGCTGGTGGACGTGCGTCTCCCCAGAATCAGCGGCATTGAACTGTGCTACCGCATCCAACATGATGTACCTGGGACAGTAGTGCTAATCCTGACCGGTTATCTGGATAGTGGTGTAGTACAGGAATGTATTCGCGCCGGGGCCAGGGGCTATGTGCTGAAAGACGTGGCCAGCACAGACCTGCGGCGCAGCATCCGTGAGTTGGTGCGAGATGGATCCCCGGTAGACCCGCGTGTCGCCCGCATGATGTTCAATTGGTTACAGGAAGGGCCGGCGGATGATGTCCCTGACCGTTTAACCCTGCGCGAGATCGAGATCTTGCGCCTGATCGCCGAGGGACTGACTAATCGCGAGATCGCACAGCGTCTTTGTCTGAGTGAAAACACCATCAAGACCTACATCCAGAACCTGTATCAGAAACTGGATGCCCACAACCGCATCGAAGCTGTAATGCGGGCAACCAAGCGCGGATTGTTGTGACACTCCTCCATTTCACCCATTCAGGTGAAGCAAATACCCTGCGAACGGATATTACATCACGGGTATTTGTATGCTACACTGAACTTGTTCTTCTTGTTCCTTCCCCACGTCTCTAACATTTAACCTAACCCACTGAGTCTGACCGAGGGATTGAAGCTCTCTGAGAGGCTATGAAAGCCTATCGTTTCTTCAGACGTTCCTCGAACGTAAATGACATCCCGGCATCCTCGAGCCGTGGATGCGTTTTTGGTTTTTCCATACCAGCAGTGTGTTGCATAAGTACTTTTAAGGGATTTGTCCCTGTGCCTGGTCGCCGGCCGGAGTCCGCAACTTGTTGCAGAACGGCCCGGACAAACCAACCTCCGGTTAGCCAGAGTACCCCGAACAAGTTCGAGACTCCACTCATGCAACACTCTGTACCAGCACAAATTGCCCATTCCCCATTTCAGAAGTGCCCAGCACTTTTTGCAAGTGCCGGGCACTTGAATTAAGTTCGAAGGAGGTGAAAACGCATGAACAAACTCGAAGGCCCATTCATCCTCGTCAACCCGGAACGCTGCCTGGGTTGCCACACTTGCGAGCTGGCCTGTGCGGCAGCCCACACCACGGCGGGCAACATCATCGGTGCTGTCCTGGCCGGCGAGAAGCTATACCGCCGCAACCGCGTGGTCCAGGTGGACAGCGTGAAGCTCTCTACCCAGTGCCGCCAGTGCGAGGACGCACCCTGCGTGCGGGTCTGCCCCACTGGAGCCCTTTATCGCACCGAAACTTACACGGCGGTGGATCAGCGGCTGTGCATCGCCTGCCGACTGTGCATGATGGTCTGTCCTTTCGGCGCGATTCACGTGGCCACCACCGAGGTGGCTGGCCGTGAGAAGGCGGCGGCTTTCAAATGCGACTTGTGCGTGGATCGGCCTGGTGGCCCGGCCTGCGTGGAAGCCTGCCCAACCAAGGCGCTCAGCCTGAAATATCCCACCGAGGTCATCCATCAAGCTACCCAGGCCGCAGCCCGGCAATTCCTGGACGCGCTGGAAAGCCAGAAACAGTTAGCCAGCAGTCAATAAGCCCGAAATCATGAGGAGGTGATTTCCCATGACGTACAGTGAGAAGATTCTGAGCAGGAGCATTGACCCTGCTGTACACGAGATGCTGGCCCGGGCCGAGGAGCTGGGTCTCGAAACGGCCTGGGATCGTCTGGAGGCGATGCAGCCCCAGTGTGGCTTTGGCGAGCTGGGGGTCTGCTGCCGCAATTGTAACATGGGACCTTGCCGCATCAGCCCCTTTGAGGAAGAAGGACCCAAGAGGGGCGTTTGCGGAGCCACGGCGGACATCATCGTCGCTCGCAATCTGATCCGCATGATCGCCGGTGGCGCAGCCGCCCACTCCGACCACGGGCGGGACATCGCCCACACCCTGTTGCTGACCGCCGAGGGCAAGGGCGGCGGCTACGAGATCAAAGACGAGGCCAAACTCAAAGCTCTGGCCGCGGAGTACGGCATCGAGACCGAGGGACGCAGCAAAGAGGAAATCGCTCTGGACCTGGCCCGTGCCGTCTATGCCGAGTTCGGCAAGCAGGAAGGCCCCATCCAGTTCACCCGTCGCGCACCGGAGAAGCGCGTCGCCCTGTGGCAATCGCTGGGCATTGATCCGCGCGGCATTGACCGCGAGATCGTGGAGATCATGCATCGCACCCACATCGGCGTGGACAACGACCCCGTTAACCTGATCCTGCAAGGGCTCAAGGCGTCCGTCGCCGACGGCTGGGGCGGCTCAATGGTCGCCACCGAGCTCTCCGACGTTCTCTTCGGCACCCCTACCCCCGTCCGCTCACAGGCCAACCTGGGCGTGCTCAAGGCCGATGAGGTAAACATCGTCGCCCACGGCCACGAGCCCACCCTCTCGGAGATGATCGTCGCCGCCTCCCAGGATCCCGAGCTGCTGGCCCTGGCCGAGAAGTACGGGGCCAAAGGCATCAACGTGGTCGGCATGTGCTGCACCGGCAACGAGGTGCTCATGCGCCACGGCATCCCCATCGCTGGCAACTTTTTGCAGCAGGAATTAGCGGTCATCACCGGCGCAGTCGAAGCAATCATCGTGGACGTACAATGCATCATGCCTGCTTTGGGCGCGTTGACCGGCTGCTTCCACACCAAGTTCATCTCCACCTCACCCAAGGCCAAGTTCCCCGGCGCGACCCACGTCGAGTTCCACGAAGAGCGGGCCTACGAGATCGCCAAAGAGATCGTGCGCACCGCCGTGGAGAACTACCGTTTCCGCAGGGCCGACATGGTGCACATTCCCGACGAAAAGATGGAGTGCATGGTTGGCTTCAGCGTAGAGGCCATCGTGGCCGCGCTGGGTGGCACCCTTGACCCGCTGCTGGAGGCCATCAAGAGCGGCGCGATCAAGGGCATCGCTGGCGTGGTCGGCTGCAACAACCCCAAGGTCCAACACGATTACGGCCACGTCAACCTGGTCAAGGAATTGATCAAGCAAGACGTGTTGGTGGTGACCACGGGTTGCAATGCCATCGCCACGGCCAAGGCCGGGCTGATGCTGCCGGAGGCGGCTGAGCAGGCTGGCGAGGGGCTAAAGGGAGTATGCAAAGCACTGGGTATCCCGCCGGTGCTGCACATGGGCTCCTGCGTGGACATCAGCCGCATCCTGGTCGCTTGCGCGGCCATCGCCAACGCCCTGGGGGTGGACATCAGCGATTTGCCGGTGGCCGGCGCAGCCCCAGAATGGATGAGCGAGAAAGCTGTCAGCATCGGCGCTTACGTAGTGTCATCGGGTGTCTTCACCGTGCTGGGCACCGTGCCCCCGGTGCTGGGTGGCCCCGAGGTGACCAAACTGCTGACTGAAGGCGCGAACGACGTCGTCGGTGCTGCCTTCGCTGTCGAGCCCGATCCCTTCAAGGCCGCGCAACTGATGGTTGATCACATCGCAGAGAAGCGAGCGGCGTTGGGGATTTAGGAGGTGACCATGCCACTCATCGCTCAACCGCCGCCCCCCGCCGGGGGTGCGTTGTTGGCCAAGTTGCACGCTATCAACGCCGAGCACGGCTATCTGCCGGAGGAGGAACTGCGTCACGCAGCCGACGAACTGAACGTGCCGCTGAGCCAGCTCTACAGTGCCGCCACTTTTTACGCCGCCTTCAGTTTCAAGCCACGCGGCCGCCACACCATCCATGTCTGCCTGGGCACAGCCTGTTACATCCGGGGTGGTGAGAAACTGCTGGAGAAATTGGAAACGACCCTGGGGGTAAAGCCGGGCGAGACGACCGACGACCGGGCCTTCACCCTCGAAACGGTGCACTGCCTCGGCTCATGCAGCATGTCGCCGGTGATCCGGGTGAACGGTGATACCTACGGCCGACTCAAAGCCGACCGCCTCCCGCGTATCCTGAAGAAGTACCGGGGGCAGGAAACATGAAGGTACACAGCCGTTCCGATTTAGAGACACTGCGCGCCGACGGTCTGTCCACCCTTTATCCCTCCCGGCTGAAGATCAGCGTGGGGATGGCCACCTGTGGTCTGGCTACGGGAGCTGCCGCCGTGTACGATGCACTGCGCGATGAGGCGGCAGCACGCGGACTGGACCTCATGCTCATCGCCACCGGTTGCCTGGGCTACTGCCAACAAGAACCGCTGGTGGACGTGCGGATGCCAGGCCGAGACCGCGTCCTCTATGCCCGCATGACCGCCGACCGTGCCCGCGAGCTGATCGCAGATCTGGCCAGGGGCGAACTGCCGGCGGAGGGTGCACTTGCCGTAATCCCGGAAGAAAAGGAACCTCCCGCAGGTTTGGAACCTGCGGGAGGTTTACCCCTCCTCAACGAACTGCCCTTCTATGCTCGCCAGCGCAAGATCATCCTGCGTAACTGCGGCCTGATTGACCCTACCCGCGTCGAGGAATACGTCGCCCGGGGAGGCTACCAGGCGCTGGCGCACGTCCTGTTGGATCTTACACCACAAGAAACCATTGACGAAGTGCTTGGCTCCGGGTTGCGTGGACGGGGCGGCGCCGGGTTCCCCACCGGGCGCAAATGGCAAATCTGCCACGATGCTCCTGGACAACCCAAATACGTTATCTGCAACGGCGACGAGGGAGACCCCGGCGCGTACATGGACCGCACTGTGCTGGAGAGCGACCCTTACAGCGTCATCGAGGGCTTGACCATCGCGGGATATGCTATCGGCGCACGCCAGGGATACATCTACGTGCGCGACGAGTACCCGCTGGCCGTCGAGCGCGTCACCCAGGCCGTAGCCCGCGCCGAGGAACTGGGGCTGCTGGGGGACAGCATCTTCGACTCCGGCTTCGATTTCAGCATTACCATCGTGCGTGGGGCGGGCGCTTTCGTCTGCGGAGAGGAAACAGCGCTCATCTCCTCCATCGAGGGCGGATTGGGCGAGCCCCGACCCAGGCCGCCTTTCCCGGCAACCAGCGGGTTGTGGGGTAAGCCCACTGTCATCAACAACGTCAAGACTCTGGCCACAGTGCCCGTGATTATAAGCGAGGGTGCCGACTGGTACGCTGCCATCGGTACGGAGAACAATGCGGGCACAGTCGTTTTCTCCCTGGTGGGCAAAGTCGCTAACACCGGCCTGGTGGAGGTGCCGCTGGGTCTCACACTGCGCGACATGATCGAAGGCATCGGTGGCGGCGGGTTGAACGGCAAGGCGGTGAAAGCTGTGCAGACCGGCGGCCCCTCTGGCGGCTGTCTTCCGGCCCGCCTGTTCGACCTGCCTATCAGTTATGAAACTCTGACCCAGGCCGGTTCCATCATGGGCTCCGGCGGCATGGTGGTCATGGACGAGGACACCTGCATGGTGGACGTAGCCCGCTACTTTCTCGGTTTCACCATGGCCGAATCGTGCGGCAAGTGCACGCCCTGCCGCGAGGGTACACGCTATATGCACGAGATACTCACCCGCATTGTCGAAGGTAAGGGGACACCGGAGGACCTGGATCTGCTGGAAGAAGTAGCCAGGTGGGTCAAGACGGCCTCGCTGTGCGGGTTGGGTCAGACGGCCCCTAACCCGGTGCTCTCCACGTTGCGCTACTTCCGCGATGAGTACGAGGCGCACGTGGTGGAGAAACGCTGTCCGGCGGGCGTCTGCCGCGCACTGATCCGGCTCGTCATCCAGCCCGATCTATGCACTGGCTGCGGCCTCTGCAAGCGCGAGTGCCCTGCAGGCGCTATCAGTGGGGAGAAGAAAAAGCCGCACGTCATTGATCCCGAGCTGTGCACGCGCTGCCGTATGTGCTACGACGTCTGCCCCGTGGGGGCCATCGAGATCGTGAAATGACATCCTCCCGCAGGTTTGGAACCTGCGGGAGGATCAGCGGAGATCGTGAGGTGAAATCAATGATAAATCTGACCGTGAACGGACAGCCTGTGACCGTGCCCGACGGCACAACCGTCCTGCAGGCGGTGCGCGCTGCCGGAGTGGAATTGCCCACGCTCTGCTACCACGAAGGGCTGGCCCCCTACGGCGCGTGCCGGCTGTGCATGGTAGTCATCACTGCGCCTCGCCACGCTCTCGTCGCCTCCTGCGCCTACCCGGTGGAAGAGGGAATGGTCGTGGAGACCAATGTGCCGGAAGCGGCGACCGCCCGTCACCTGGCACTGGAGTTCCTCCTGAGCCGCTGCCCACAATCCGACGTGATACGGGAGATGGCTGCCAAAGAGGGAATAACCACCTCCCGCTTCGGCGCCCCCCCACCCGAACGGGCCGATGAGTTGTGTGTGTTGTGTGGATTATGCGTGCGCGTCTGCCGCGAGGCGATAGGCGCAGCGGCCATCAGCTTCATCGGCCGGGGAATGGAGCGCAGAGTGGGCACCCCTTTCGACGTGCAGTCCGATGCCTGTATCGGCTGCGGGGCGTGCGCCGAAATCTGCCCCACCGGCGCGATCAAGATGGAGGACCAGGGCAACAAGCGCATCCTGCATACCTGGCACACCACGGTGGAGTTGCACACCTGCCCACAGTGCGGCCGCTTTTTCGTCCCCGAACCGATGTCTTTCCTCAAGGAGATGTTCCCCGAAATCGAAGACCTGTGGGCGCTGTGCCCCGAGTGTCGCCAACAGCGGGCCGCTCGCCAGTGGATTGAACAAAGGGCCACCAGCCCGGTGTGAAACTGCACGGTTAATCCATGCGGTCGAAATAAAGATTGGTCACATGACAAGTGCCGCGCACTTCAGAAGTGCGTGGCACTTGTGCCAACAGGGCACATCAGTTGTTCCGCTCGGCCACCTCGGCCATGACCATCGCGATCAGAATCAGCGCGCATCCCATCCACCCCTGCGGAGTGAGTCTTTCACCCAAAAAGTAAGCCGCCAGGGCGGCGAAAACCGGCTCCAGGGTAAGCAGCAACGCCGCCCGATGGGGAGGTGTTCGGCGCTGGGCGGAAACCTGCAACACCAAAGCTAAAACTGTGGCCAGCAAAGCCGTGAACAGCACAGCCCCCCACACGACCGGACTGAGGCGCGCGGGCCAAGGCTCCGCCCAGGGGGCCACCAAGCCACTGAGCAGCGCTACCACTCCCATCTGCACTGCGCTCAAAGCCAGCGGATCATAGCGGGAAGCGTAGCGGCCCACCAGCAGGATGTGGATAGCGAACATCAGAGCGCAGCCCAACACCAGGCCGTCCCCCACCACCAGGGACTGACCAAGGGGCATCGAAAGCAGGGCCAGACCCACCGTGGCCAGCAGAGCCGAGAGCCAGGCGACGGGCCGAGGCAATTGACGGAGCCACAGCGCCGCCAACAAAGGCACGAGGACAACCGAGAGCCCAGTGATGAAAGCCGCCTTAGAGGCGCTGGTGGTGCGCAAGCCAGCGGTTTGAAGGGCATAGGCAGCGAAAAGGACCACCCCTAGCAGCCCGCCGTTCCGCCACAGGGACCGCTCGCCACGCCACAAACGACTGAGGAGCGGGAGACCCAAGACCAGGAACGCTATCCAAAAACGAGCAGCCAGGAAAGCGAAGGGACCTATCTCCTGCAAAGCACCCTTGACCAGGACAAAGGTCGTGCCCCAGATGAAAGCTACTACCACCAGAGCCAGGTCAGCGGCCAGAGTGGAAGACCGTTGAGTGAAACGAAACATGGCTCGATTCTACCACGCTATCAACGAGGAGTCAACTGCTCCGCGCTCTCACTGAATTTGACAATCTGGCTATTGCGTTATATAATTAGTTGATTTAACTAATTTACTCCGAAAGGGAAAAAACTCGATGGCTGATGAATCACCGCCGGTGGAAGAGAGTTTTCTGAACTTATTGGGCCGACTGCGAAAACTGGGGCCAGGTTGTCTCCCCTTCGAAGATGTCCGCATGACGCCGTCACAACTCACTTTACTGGATTGGATCGCCGGATCGCCCGGTTGCGGCGTCCAGGAGATAGCAACCGGTCTGAATGTGACAGCTCCTACCGTCAGCGTGGGGGTACGCCGGCTGGAGGAAGCGGGATTGCTGGAACGCCAGCCCGATCCGCAGGACCGGCGGGCCATCCGGCTTTTTTTGACCCCTCAGGGCCAAGCGTTGCACCGACAGGCGCAAAACTTTCGCCTGCAGAAAGTTCGGCGGTTACTGGCAAACCTGACATCGGAAGAACAGACCACGTTATTGGCCCTGCTGGAGAAGGCCCTCAGCGCTGCCGAAGCAGAGACCAGCCACAAATAGGCATTGTGCACGTCAGCCCACTGCCACACAGCCATTATCATAGGAGGAGAATAGAGTTGAAAATTGTCAAAGCGTTTGAGGCCCCGGAGACCCCCAACCCCCACGGCGTCAGCGCGCGCAAGCTGCACGAGACAGAACACGTCCAGGTGGTGATGGTCACGCTCCAGCCCGGTGAGGCACTTAAATTGCACGTCACACCGGTGGACGTGTTTTTCTACGTGCTCGAAGGGCACGGTATTGTCGAGATCGGTGACGAACGCCAGCCGGTATCTCCCAACTCACTCATCGAAAGCCCAGCCCGTATCCCCCACCGCCTGCTCAACGAGAGTGACGAGGTGTTTCACTTCCTAGTGGTCAAGACGCCCAGACCCACCCGGGCAACGAAAATACTCTAACGGAGGTAACGTCATGCCTAACCAAACGGCTCTCAATCCCGTGATTCTGAGCAAGTTTATTCTGTGGATCGTGGTGACCGTGGTCGCTGCGATCCTTCTGCGCCGGCGCAAGGTAACGCCCAGGGTGCGCCTGGCTTTCCTCATCGGCGGCACGCTGGTTTTTGGGTTCGCCTACGGCCTCGCTGCCCGGCGGGGACTGAATCCTAATCCAGTATTTTCGGTGCGCAGCCTGCTCACGGCTATCCTGGTGCGCCATCAACTTGTGCTCCCCATCGTCGCGATGCTGCTCGTCCTGCTGCTGATGGTCTGGATTTCCAACAAGTCCATCTGCGGCTGGGGCTGCCAGTTAGGGCTGCTGCAAGACTTGCTGTACCGCGTGCCGTTGCCCAAATGGAAGCCACCTTTCTGGCTCTCCAATACCGTGCGCGTCGTCGCCTTTGTGGTGCTGGTCGTGGGGCTGGCGGTGGCGGGCCTGGATTGGGTCAAGCTTGTGGACCCGTTCAGACTCTTTCAGTTCAACTTCACCCTGTGGGTGGGGCTGTTCTCGGCCGCCGTGCTGATCGCCAGCCTGTTCATCTACCGGCCCTGGTGCCAGTTTCTCTGCCCCTTCGGGCTGATTGGCTGGCTGGTGGAACAGGTGAGCCTGCTGCGGCCACGCATCAACCGCGAAGCGTGCAAAGAGTGCAAATTGTGTGTCAAGGCCTGCCCCACCCAGGCGATGGCCGACTTTTACGCCGGGAAGAAAATCCACGCCGACTGCTTCGCCTGCGGGGCTTGCATTGCAGCCTGCCCACGGGATGATGCGCTAGGCTGGCAAAGGAGAAGTAAATGAGCAATGCTATTGAAGTCCAAAACTTGACCAAGTACTACGGCCGTCCAGGGGCAGGCGTACTGGCGGTAGACCACATCAACTTTGAGGTGCGCCAGGGTGAGGTCTTCGGCTTTCTAGGTCCCAACGGCGCGGGCAAGACGACCACCCAACGTATGCTGGCCACGCTGTTGGAGCCAACCGAGGGCCGCATCGTTATCAGCGGTCACGACTTGGCCCACGACGCCTATCCGGTCAAGCGGCGGATGGGCCTGGTGCCGGAGGAGTCCAACGTCTACGCCGAACTGACCGCTTGGGACAACTTGATGTTCACCGCCAAACTCTACCGCGTGCCCCGTAGTGAGCGGGGTACGCGAGCACGGGAACTGCTGGAGACCTTCGGTCTTTGGGAAAAGCGGGACGTGAAGGTGGAGAACTTTTCTAAAGGGATGCGCCGGCGACTGAGCATCGCCATGGCCATCATTCACAAACCGACACTTCTCTTTCTGGACGAGCCAACTCCGGGGCTGGACGCGCAGAGCACCCACGCTATCCGTGACCTCATCCGTCAACTGAACTCCGAAGGGACGACTATCTTCTTGACTACTCATCAGATTGAGGAAGCCAATCAACTCTGCGACCGGGTGGCCATCATCAACCACGGGCAGATCGCGGCCATTGATACCCCAGAGCAGCTGAAGCGGGCCTTCCGGCGGGTGCAATCAGTGGAAGTAGCCCTGGAACCTCCCAAAGGTTTCCTGGGCCAAGCGCTGGCGGCGCTGCCCGGGGTAACTACGTCGGTCAAGATGGGAGACAAATGGCGGCTGTACACCGAGGACCCGTCGGCACTGCTGCCGCAGATAATAGACTACGCCCGCTCGCACGAACTGCGGGTGGTCAGCCTGAGCACTCTCGGTCCCAGCCTGGAGGACGTCTTTTTGGAGATCACCGGTCAGCAGGTGGGCACGGTGCGCCACGAGACGCAGGAGGCAAGAAACAGGAGGCCGGGGGCAAGAGGCAGGAGAGGAGGTCGGCGATGAAGGATGGATGGTGGCAACGACTGCAGGACGAACTGGCTCAGGCATGGGTTGTGGTCGTCAAGGATATGAAGGTCTATTATTTCCGACCGGGGATGATCATGTTCGGCCTGCTGATGCCGTTCTTTATGTTCTTCTCCTTCTCGGTGCGGCGGGAAATGGCCGTCGCACAGGGCGTCGCCCGCCTGCTGGCTCTGACCACTTTTTTCACCGCGGCCGCTGCCGGCCCTTTCATCATCCCCCTGGAACGACGACTGGGCACTTACGACCGGCTGCTGGCCGCACCGATGTCACTGCTAACCCTGCTCCTGGGAAAGACGGCGGTGGGGGCCATTTTTGCCATCGGTACATCGGCCTTTGCCCTGCTCATCGGCGTGGTGGTCTTTGGAGCGCGCATCGCCCAGCCCTGGCTGCTGACTGCCGGGGTGATCCTGGGGTCTTTCTCTTTCTCGGCTCTGGGGTTGATCTTTGGCTCCATTCCCACCCGCAACCCGGGCGACGTGCAGATGCCCAGCACGTTACTGCGCTGGGGACTGCTCTTCATCAGCGGCGTCTTCATCCCGCTGGCGGAGATGGGAGCAGTGGCGCGAGCGGTGGCTTACCTCTCGCCGTTGACCTACGCTCAGGACCTGATGAACCACGCCGTGCTGGGCCAGGGTCTACTCAACCCGTGGCTGGACGTGGTCGTGCTACTGCTGAGTGGCGTCCTGTTCCTGCTGCCCTCGGTTAAGCTGCACCAGCGGGGCCGAAAACTGGGGTATTGACCACACCTCTATTAAAGAGGAACTGACCATGAAAGCTCAATTCGGCACCGACCATTACGCAACCGTCAAGGGCTACCGCATCCACTACGTAGAAACTGGCGAAGGGCATCCGCTCCTGCTCATCCCGCCTTCCTTCGCCACCTACCGCAACTGGCAGCGGGTGGCCCCGGGCCTGGCCCAGCACTTCCGCGTGCTGGCCGTGGACTATGTGGGGACGGGAGAGTCCGACAAACCCGCTCGTGGCTTCGGCTACAGCCCCCAGGAACAGTCCGATGTCATCGCCGGGTTGCTGGATGTTCTGGGCATTGAGCAGACGCACCTGATGGGCGTTTCATACGGCGGTACCATCGTCCTCGATTTCGCCGGCCGCCATCCGCAGCGAACGGGCAAAGTGCTGGCCATCGAGGGCTTCATCAGCGTGGAGAAAGGTCTCCCGGGCTGGAGCCGCCTGCAATCGTGGCTGGTCAGCACCCCCATCGTCGGCGATCTTTTCTTCGCCGTGGTGCGCTCAGGCGTGTGGAACATCAAATTCGCGCGAGGGATAGCTGGCCCCTGGTGGGATGAGATGACGGAAGAGGAGCGGAAAGCGTGGCTGAGCTACGTCGCCAGCGAGGTGCGCTGCGCCAGCCGTCACGGCTGGGGCGGTATCAAGCGCAGCCTGTTTTCGGCAACGGATGTGGATTTGCGTGCCGACGCGCGGCGTATCCGGGCCCCTGTCCTGCTGCTGACCGGGGGGCGCTCGGCTTATCGTGAACACATCAAGCCCACCCTGGACTTCCTGCGGGCCGAGGTGCCCAGCGCGCGCATCGTGGAGATTCCCGACGGCATCCACGACATGGAGTGGCAGAAGCCGCAGGAGGTGCTACAGCTAGCTTTGGACTTTTTCGGGGAAGCGTAGAAACTTTATCAACCTTCAGACAGTTGACATCGGCGGCCAGGTGTGGTATGCTCTAATCAGAGCAGCGCCTTCACACATCTGGTCGCCGTTTTCTATCAGCGACTTGACTACGCGAAGAGAAAGGAGGAGGAGAATGCCTGCCGTACCTCACCCGGTCATCGTCGTCCCCGGAGGAATGGGCTCGAAGCTGTTCGACCACCACCCCCGCCCCCACGAGAACTGGCTCGACATGCTGCGGGTAATCATTCGCAACCTGATCTCCCGCCTGTCCGACCCCGAGTTCCACCGCCCACCCGGTCACTTGTGGGACGAGCTCATCTGGGTCCCCGACCCGCCCAACCTGGTGCGCGTGCTGCTCAAGCCTGGTCTGCTGGACCTGCCCGACAAGGAACAACTCATCGAACCCCTGGAGATACTCGACCGCGTGCTCCACCTCCCCGGCCTGCCCGAATACGATGTGTACAACCAACTTATCACCTTCCTCACCTCCCTGGGCTTTGAGACGGAACAGACCCTGTTCACCTGTCCCTACGACTGGCGATTACCCTTGGAAGAAGCCGTCGTAGCCCTCGAGCATTGCATCGAACGGGCGCGCCGCGTCGTCGGGCCGGATGCAAAGTTCATCGTCATCGCTCACAGCATGGGCGGCCCTCTCACCCGCTATTACGTCGAGGTGCTGGGCCACCAGGCCGACGTGGAGAAACTGATCCTGATGGGCACGCCGAATCTAGGTGCCCCCTATCTCTTCCAGCTCCTGCTGGAAGGATTCGGCATCGGCAACCCGGACGTTGACCCCTTGCTGAAACCGCTTTCGCGTAAAGTGGTGTGCTCCTTCCCCTCACTCTACGAACTACTGCCCATCTATCCTGGCTTCATCACCGCCAGCGACGGCCAGCCAGTGGACATCTTCACCGAGAGATCGTGGCTGCCGTCCCAATACCATGAACACCTGATCAAAGCTCAGGCGTTTTATGAACAAATGCCCCAGAGCAGCAGCGTGCCGGTGGTGGGTATTATCGGTTCCGAGTGGCCGACTGTCACCTATTTAACCGTACCTCGCCAGAACGGGCAACTCAAGTGGGATGAAATCGAGTTCACCCCCCAGCCAAAATCCGGTGATGGCACGGTGCCCACCGTCAGCGCGGAACTATCCGGCCCCAACGTGCGCAATTATCGCTACAATCTAGGACACGGCATGCTCTTCTCCGCGCCGGAGGTCCGCCCTCGCCTGAGGCAAGAACTGCTGACCCCTCTGGCCGCGCCCCTGGCCGCATCGCCGGCGGCCTGGGAAGCGGGGATCAGGCCCGTCCTGCGCGTCCGCCCCGCGCTGACTCACTACCCCTTGGGCCAGCCCATCGCTCTCGAGGCAACGCTGACGCAGGCCGACGGCACCCCCATCAGCGGGGCGCAGGTGACGGCGCACCTGGAACCCTGGAACGTAGACGCAACCTTCAGCGAACGCACCGATGTGCCCGGAACGTACACCGCTCAGGTGGCGAGCACACGCCCGGCCGACCTGCGGGTGGTCACCACCGCCCAAACACCCGACGGCACCACCGTGCAAACCATCACCCTCGTTTCGGTGTACGATCCACGGAGCACAGCGCAACTGGTCAAGCAGGTACAAAAAGCACTGGCCGACGATGAGTAGCCAGTCCTTCAGGAGAGCAGAACTTGAGCTTGGATAAAGCATGCATCCTTTTTGCCGATTTGCTGATTTGCACACTTGCCCGCTTGCTTCCAGCTCGTCCAGACTGGAGAGCTTGCATCTGACATGCAGCAGGAAACCACGCTGACCATCGAACAGGCCATGGACCGCTACCTGGATTTCCTCCAGAACGTGATTGGCCGCAATCCCAAAACGGTCGCCGCTTATCGCCGGGGGCTGAGCTTTTTCACCGAGACCCTGCGCGCTCAGGAGATCAACCCGGCGCGCACGCCGGTGGCGGCACTCACCCCGGAGTGGCTCCTTCACCTCCTCCGCGACCTGAAGACCTACGCCGTGGCCACCGAGCACCTGTACACCACCGCCGTCTCCGGGTTCTACCGTTACGTCGCCGGCGAGGGGTGGGCCGAGGTTAACCTGGCACGCATGGACTCTCTGCTCAAGCGACGCCGCCGCCTGGGCCAACGGCTCCCCCCACTGGGCCTGGCCGAGAAGGTGGACCGCATCATCGCCGAGGCAGAAGCGCAGTTGATGATGGCCGAGAACGAGAAGCGTCTCCTCGCCCTGCGTGACGTGGCGCTGCTGGTGACCCTGGCCGACACCGGATTGCGCGTCTCGGAGCTATGTGCCCTGCGCCGGCGGGACATTGACTGGAACCGGGCGCAGGCGATGATCATCGGCAAAGGCGACAAACAGGCCGTGGTCCGTTTCTCGCACCGCGCATTGACCCGCATCCGCCGCTACCTGTCCGCCCGGCAGATCCTGGATGGAGAGCAGCCACAATCGCTAGGCAGCCTGCCCCTCTTCGCCCGCCACGACCGGGGCGCCGGGAAGCGGGTGCTGCCCCTCAGCCCACGCACCGTCGAGAAACTGGTCAAACATTACGCGGCATTGGCCCTCTCGCCGGAGGAAGCCGAGGGTATCACCCCCCACTCCTTCCGCCACGACTTCGTCACCCGCATCGTATCCGCAACGGGGAACATCCACCTGGCACAGCGCGCAGCGCGACACGAGAACATCAGCACCACCGAACGCTACACCCACCTCAGCGACGAAGAGGTTGACGAAGCGTACCGCAAGGTGTTCGATGAAGGATGAAACCACTTGGACCGACCTAAAGGATGGGGGTGACACCTTCCCAGTTCTCGCCTGCTCCGTCCATCGTTGACATCCGGCCTGCGGTATGATATACTTCTATCCACAGCGACGAGGAGTTCGCTACCTCGCCCGAAACGATCAATTATCTGCACCAACACTTGGTGACCATCGTTCGACACTTGTGCTATAACAATCCCGGAGCAGTAAAGTGGAAGACTTTCGGGCTCAGGTAGCGAAAGCCATCCGGCGGGTTCAATCCGGTGTGCGTTGGAAGCCGGGGAAAGGCCACCGGCACCTGGCAAAGCGTATTCGGCAGGGGCATTTGCCTCCAGCAACGACACTCGCCGAGTACGAAGCGGTTATTCTGGCCATCATATCACACCCGGACGCCTTCGTCTACGTCTATCGGTATGGTCCAACGGATTATCTCACATTGGTCGCGCCCTACGAGGGCCGGATATGGCTGGCTATGTTCAGTCTGAACGGGATCATGGAAACAGCCTTTCCCCCCGATAAACCCGACACTTATTTCAGCGCTGATCCCAGGTACGTTCCAGTAGGGTCAACAAGGGAGATACTATCGTGAATGAATTACTTCAAGCCTATGTGATAGATACTCAATACCCAGACGTCAGCGGGATTGAGCATCTCCAGATGCTCAGGCGGCGCAGTGAGTTAGCCGATCTGGAACACATGCTCAGCCGCGAAGAACGTCGCCAACTTGCCGAGGCCGACGCTCGCCTGTTGGCTCACGCCGCTGAGTTCCTGGCTGAACTTTCTCGCTTTGTTGATCTGGCCGCAGAGCGCCGTCGGCTCTGCACGCCACCCTCCCACTGGTGGTGGTACTTGGATGTGCTGGCCCAGATACCGGCACTGCCGGTGCGCGGGCCAGAACCGGAGTTAGTGACAGCCTGACCAACATTGGCCTGTGCCTTTTTGCTTGTCTTCCCTCACTCCACGTCTGGCAGGCATCCAATTCCGTCTCAGTAGCCTCCCTTCCTCAAGGTGGAACTCAGCGTTTCATTACCCGACATCGCTCTATCACGAATGTCACCAAAACGCAAACGTGCCACGCACATTCTGAGGTGCGTGGCACGCTTGTTCCCTGACAAAGCGCCGTTCTCAAGGCATGGTCAACACATCGCGCAGGCGCTCCACCGCCCAGTCAATCTCCTCCCTGGTGATGACCAACGGCGGGGACAGGCGAATGACGTTTCCGTGGGTCTCCTTGGCCAGGATACCCTTCTCCATCAGCGCCTCACAGAAACGGCGCGCCCCACCCGCCTCCTCTTTGAGTACGATCCCGATCCACAATCCTTTGCCCCGATAAAAGTCCACGTGCGGGCTCTGGATCTTCCTCACCTCGGCCATGAGGTAATTGCCCAGCTCCGCGGCGCGCTGGCACAGCTTCTCGTCCACGATGATCCGCAGCGCTTCGCGGGCCACCGCGCAGCCCAGCGGGTTGCCGCCGTAGGTAGAACCGTGGTCACCGGGCTTGAACACGCCCAGCACCTCCCTATCCGCCAACACAGCCGAGACCGGATACATCCCACCGGAGAGAGCCTTGCCCAAGATCACCACGTCGGGGCGCACACCCTCGTGCTCGCAGGCCAACATCTTGCCCGTGCGCCCCAGCCCGCTCTGAATCTCGTCGGCGATGAAAAGCACATTTCGCGCGGTACAGATTTCGCGTACCCGCTGCAGGTATCCCGCCGGCGGAACGATGACGCCACCCTCGCCCTGGATAGGCTCGACCAGAAAAGCCACCGTGTTGGACGTGATGGCCGCGGCCAGCGCGTCAGCATCACCGTAAGGAATGCGTTTGAAGCCCGGCGTGAAGGGGCCGAAACCATCACGGTATTTCTCTACCGAGGAAAAAGTGATAATGGTCACCGTCCGCCCGTGGAAATTGCCCTCGCAGACAATGATCTCCGCCTGGTCAGCGGCCACGCCCTTGACGGTGTACCCCCACTTGCGCGCCATCTTGATCGCGGTCTCCACCGCTTCCGCGCCGGAGTTCATGGGCAGCATCATTTCGTAGCCGATGAGCTCGCACAGCTCCTTCTCCAGGAGGGGCAGTTGGTCATTGCGGAAAGCGCGGGAGGTGAGCGCCAGCCGGCAGGCCTGTTCGACCATGACCTTCACGAGACGCGGATGACAGTGGCCCTGGTTGACCGCCGAGTACGCAGCCAGACAGTCCAGGTACTTCTTCCCCTCCACGTCCCACACCCATACCCCATCCCCGCGAGTGAGCACCACGTTCAGTGGATGGTAGTTACGGGCTCCATATCGCTCCTCGATAGCAATGTAGCTTCGAGCATTCATCAAAGCACTTCCTTGCTCTCTGTAAAAGTAATCCCCAACCGTTCGAGCTCTTGCAGAACCGGCTCGTAGATTTCGGGGACGACCGGAATCTGCACTCCGGTCAGGTTGATCACGCCCTCCAGGATCAGCCGAGCGCCAATCGCCGCTGGTAGTCCCACCGTGCGCGACATCGAAGTATCACCGTAGGGAATCCCAAAATCTATCATCGTGGATACGATTTTCTCCGTGCGATCCGGATACTCAGCGATGAACTCGTGCCGCAGGATCAGCATGTCCCTCTCGCCGGGCGCGTACCGCATCTTCTCCAGCATGCGTGCAGTGAGGATGTCTATCGGTGCGCCTTTCTGCAACGGCAGCGGATCGTCGCTCAGCAGGCCCAGCCACTCCAGGTTACTCATCACCCGCGAGTCGGGGTCAATTTGCAGGTAAGCCGCCAGGTCCCGCCGGAGATCGCCAGTACTATTGATGAGCTTCGCCGTGAACTGGGCAAAGGTCAGCCCAGCGATGTCGTCACGCTCCGTCTCGTCCAGCAGACCCAGTTCGGCGATCTTCTTCATAGTAGCGCACCAGCCAACGTTGCGCAGCGTGCCCCGGAACATGGTCCGCGCCGAGGTGATGCCGTAGGTCTCCATGTACGGCAGGCTGTCGCGGTTAGGATAGCCCTCGAAGTCGATCACTTTCCCCTCGATCTCAATAGGCACAGTCCAGTAGTGATCGAATAACTCCTCGCCGGGGATGTTGATCACCTGCCCATCTTTCAAAAAGCGGGCCGCATTTTTACCGGCCAGCAACACGCCTTTGGGACTCCAGGAGAACTTGTAGCCAAAGGGGTTCGTATTGGCCTCCGGCGCGGGCAACCCGCCGCAATACGACGAGAAGCTGGTGATTTCTCCACCGCCCTCCTGCACGCGGTGAATCACCCTCATCGCCGTCATGTGATCAATGCCGGGGTCTACGCCGATTTCGTTCAGGAGGATGACCCCGGCCTCCTTCGCCGCTCCATCCAGGGCACGCATCGCGTCTTTGACGTAGGAAGTCGTCACCATGTTCTTCCCGTGCTTGACGCACAGCCTGGCGACCAGGGGGTGATACACATAAGGCAAAAGGCTGACCGCCAAATCGGCCTGGCGGATCAGCGCCTCCAGAGCTGCCTCATCGTTCACGTCCAATTGCTGAGCCTCGCCGCGCGGATGGTCGCCGACGAGCCTTTCGGCTTTGCTGAGCGTGCGGCTCGCCACCTTCACGCGAAAGTCGGGCTGATCCATGAGATACCTAACCAGGGGCCCAGCCACCAGGCCCGCACCGAGAACGAGAACGTTTTTTGTCATCGTTGTACACTCCTCCAATTAAGATTTTGGACACGTGGAAACAGAATTTCAGCAAATCAGCAAATCGGCAAATCAGCAAATCGGCAAGACAGCGTCCGCAGATTCGCAGACTTGCCGATTCACAAGAACTTCTCCAGATAGCGGTAGTTCGGGGTGAGCTCGCCGCGATGGGCGATAACCGCGCGTTTGATCTCCGGCGGGAGGTCGAGTTGCTCGAAGGGCACGGAGTAGTCGGCCTTGGCGATGGCCGGGATGTAGTCGAGCAGCACCCGGCTGAAATCGGCCGACGATTCCCGTGGCAACTCACTGGGCAGGATGTCCACCGCCAGCACCACCGGGCCCCTGCCTTCGCACCCGGGGATGGCTCGATCTGCGAAGGGGTCGTAGACGAAGACAGGCTCATCGGGTTCCGTGCAGTGCAGCGTGCACTCGATGGCCCCCTCGATGTCACAGCTCACGTCGCCGATCACCCGCAAGCGGGGCGGCTCCTCACCGCTGTACAAACGTTTGAGATACGCTTTGGTCACCAGACGGGGATACTTCTTCTCCCAATAAATGCAGTTCATTATCACCGTCAAGTACGGCACGTACTTCTCGAACACGGAGCGATACTTCTCCGGGTGATCGTAGTAATCCTGCAGAACAAAGCGATCCGCCGGGGAGGTGGGCTCCACCATATGTTCTTCCCTGAACACCACCTTATAGACGTGATTCCGGGAATAGTCCGCGCCCGTGCTCACCGCCTCGATCTCATCGGGCTCGATCTCCAGCGTGGGCAGAAGGCTGAGTATCTCCTGCACCCCCCGCGAGACGTTCCCATACCCGGCGATGCCGACGATCAGCGGTGTGATGGATTCGGGAAGGCCATCGGCTGCGATTTTCTCGCCCACTCTGACCACGTCCTTCTGGGCCTCGGCCAAACTCTCGTACTGGTAGGTCTGTCGAATTTCGGCGAACGGGTTGGGAATTCCCTCCCAGTTCAACCTCTGACCCAAAGCCCACAGAGTATCAATCATCCCGGCCAGGCCGGCGTGCCAGCCAAAGAAGATCAAACGCCGACCGCGTTCGTCCGTCACTTTCTCGTAGTCAATCAGTGTGCAGCCCAGCTCCAGCATTCTCTTGAGCATAGGCATATTATACGGCTGGCCTTTGATGGTGTGCGAGAAGAACACGTAGGTCTTCCCTGGCTCAAAGAAATCCTGGGGTATCTCCTTCACGGCAAAGATAACCGGACAAGGGGAGAGGTCTTCCTGCACCCGGGCACCCGCCCGGACGTACTCCTCCTCCGAAAACACGCGGATCTCCGAGGGTTGCAGCCAGACCTCCACGCCATGCTCTTCTCTTAGCTTCCTGGCATGTTCGGGAATCACGGGAACCCGCCGCTCCCAGCGGCTCTTGTCCTCTCGACGGATTCCAATACGAATACTCATAGCTCTCACCTCCGACAAGGGATTGTCATTCTTCGCCTGCGCTTCGCTCCTCAGAATGACAGCTCATCAAAACCTCTGTGGCGGACTACTACGACAAACGAGCGCGTGTACGGCGACCGGGTGATAGCCGTCTACGCGCTCCGTGGATGCCTGATAGCCCTAAGGCTCACCACCGACCCGACGTCCATGTCCGCCGGCATCTCCCTCGATGCGATGTTATACCGAGTGTGTATGAAAAACGTGACAATGGGTTGTTGCCGTTGAGGATTTACCGGCCAATGCAAATCCCCTACCCGCCGCCCATGAGCGGTATCAGTTTGACCACATCCCCGGCCCGTGGGACGTAGTCTTTCATAACCTGCCGGCCCTCGACCATAACGATGGCTACCAAAGCAGAGGGGATACCGAGCTTGGCCAGAATCTCCGCCACGGTACGGCCCTGGGCGGACACGCCCAGGCGCTCCTGGTCGCCGACGTATTTCTTCAACAGGCCGACAGTCACCAGAGTAATGGATGAATCGTCAGACATCTTCTTCCAAACTAGGGGATGAGTTGCACCAGAGCTTGCAACGCAGAGCGCACCTCCCGTTTGCGAGTGGCGATGCAGGGCACCACTGTGACCTTGCTATCCAAATTCAGAGCACGGCGCAACGCGGTGGGCGAAGCCGCGCCGGTCAGGTCCTGCTTATTGGCTACCACCACATAGGGCACCGAATTGTAACGGCTGAAAAGTCTAATCAATCGCTTGGCCTCGCGAAACGTCCTGGCCTCAGTGCTGTCCACCAGCATGACGAAGCCGTCCATCTCTTTCGAGAGAATCTCCCACATAAAATCAAAGCGCTTCTGCCCCGGAGTGCCGAACAGGCTGAGGGTAGTCCGGCCCAGAGTCACCCGGCCATAATCCAGGGCCACCGTCGTCTCTTCCTTGCCGGCGGGTGCGCGGCGGGTGATCCTGCGCTCGGTAGACACCACGTCAATCTGGCTGATGGTCTGGATGAATGCCGTCTTGCCCGCGCCAAAAGGGCCAGTAACCACGATCTTGAGTGCGCGCTTCATGCAGAATTCCCTCTCCCTGTATGATCTGCCCTACGACTGCGCCTCTGCCATCTGACCACGATTGAAATCCACGAAACGATAGCCCACCCCACGCTCGGTGAGAATGTACTTGGGATGCGCGGGATCAGGTTCGATCTTCTGTCGCAGGTACGTGATATACAAACGCAGGTAATGGGTTTCGTCGCGATATTCGTGCCCCCACACTTTAGAAAGCAGGGTCTCGTGGGGCATAACCCACCCGGCGTTGTTCACCAGGTGATACAGCAGACGATACTCCGTCGGTCGCAGTTTCACCGGTTTGCCGCCCACGATCACCTCGTGATGCTGGAAGTCAATGGTTAGATAATCGTCTACCTTGACAGTCGTCCTGCCCACCGGCGTGGGCATCTCCGCCCGACGCAGCACCGCCCGGATGCGGCTGGATAGTTCACGAGGAGAGAAGGGTTTGACCACGTAATCGTCTGCCCCCAGCTCCAACCCACGGATCTTGTCCTCCTCCTCGGCCTTGACGGTGAGCATAATGACCGGCACGGTGGAGATCTCGCGGATGCGCTCCAGGGTCTCGAAACCGTCCATGTGGGGCATCATCACGTCGAGCACCACCAGGTCGGGCAACTCGTCACGCACCTTCTCCAGAGCCTCCAGCCCGTTGAGCGCCTCGCTCACCCGGTACCCTTCCAGCTCAAGGTTCATGCGGATGAAGCGAATCATGCGCGGCTCGTCGTCCACGACCAGGATGAGCTTTTTCTCTGCTGTTTCCACCGCCATCCAAGCTCCCTTCGCAGCACAGCCTGTGACGCGCGTCCGGCGTCCCCCCATCACCGGGGATGGGAACTTTGCTCGCCACTTGGCCAATCACCCGATGTCCCGGGGAATCAATCCCGGAAGAAGACCTCTACCTCCTCGCGTTCTCCCTCAGTAGGCATGACCTCAACGAAGCTGACACGATGCCAGGGGAAAATGAACGATACAGCCTCGTCGGTGACGTAATGAAGGGGCTTTCCATCTCGCAGCCGGGGATTAGTACAAGTGAGAAACTGATCTTGAGGATCAGGAAGCTCATCCACCTCGGCTACGAATGGATCTGTATTCTCGAGGTGCACAATCACAGTATGGGCCATCTATAACCTCCTCAAGCGCTAAACATCAGCATGTGCACTGATTGACCAGCTATACGATACTCACGCGCAACACCAGCCTGCCCACCCGTACCTCGTCCCCTGGCTGCAGGGAATGCGGCAGGTAAGGGGTGATCCGCTTGCCGTTGAGGAACGTTCCGTTGACACTTCCCAAATCCTCGATGAAAATGTCTGTCCCCTGCCGAGTAATGCGCGCGTGGCGGCGGGATACTCCCTTTTCCAGGCCACCGTCCACGGTCAGATCAACGTCCGGGAAGGTGGCGCTGGCGGCATCCAGCCGCCCAATGCTGATCTCCTTAGTCAGAGGGAACTCGATAATCCGGCCACTATCGCGAACGGTCAGCTTCAGTGTCAGAGGGCTGTCGGCATTGAGGTGCGAAAGACCGGGGGTCTCCTGCTGGTTCTCCTCCATCCAATCCACGTTCCCCATCGCCAGCGGATCGGTGTGTTTATCCTTCTCACCAGCCAGGTACGCTCCGCACTCATCGCAAAAGAGCGTATTAGCAGGATGCCGTTTTTGACAGGAGGGACATTTAATCACCACGGACCTCCTTTGGCAGTAAGGACAGACTGCGTGTGCCGTAGCGGATTTTCTTCCGGCCCTCGGGCGATAGATGCCCGGTGCGAGACAAGCGGCCCGCCTCAAGAAGGGCTGCTTTAGCCAATTCCAGCTCGCCAATGTTCAGCAACCTGGTGGCCATAGTCTCCAGGCGCTGGCTGGCCTGCTCCACCTGCCCGCGATCTAATTCCTCCATCGTTTTTTCCTGCATCTTAAAAATGGCCAGCTTACCCAATGCGCTGACTATCCGTGGCGGCACAGCCTCTTCGAGCTCGCGGGTCGAGGCGAAGTGCACGTCAACCTCACGTCTAATACGCTCGCTTCGGCGACCCAGGATCGGCACGTCGCCAACCAACTCAACCTGAAACAGTTGCAGCAAGCCCGGTGGCCGGGGGGCGATAATGAACTCCAGCAGAACCACAGTGGGCTTATCCGCATTAAGCTGTCCCAGGTAGAATCCCCCTTCGCGTTCCTGAAGGCGGGTGAGGTATGGTGACACTCGAAAGGAATCCTTGAGCCGGACTCCATCGCCCAGGAGCAAGGTGTACCGAACCTCGCGGGCAAACACGTTGACCAGACTGTGAATCTTGTCGCGGAAGAAGCTGGTCACCTTGGCTGCGGAATCAATGTAAGCCGAGGTGCCCCCGCTGCGCAGGGCGATCTCATCCAGCAGTTTATCATTCCAATCCTGGCCAATGCCCATCGTGCTAATGCCAATTTGATGCCGGCTGGCACGGTCTGCAGCCAGGAGACATTTGTCCTCGTCCCCGTAAGTCTGCCCATCGGTCAGCAGAATAAGATGATTCACCGTATTAGAGCCTCGCACACGCTCCAGCTCACGCAGACCCGCTTGCAAGCCCTGGAAAATCTCGGTGCCACCAGAACTGCGGATGGCACTCACCTGCGCTTTGGCCCGGACACGGTCTACGAGACATTGTCCGGGCAGCACCACCTCGGCCCGGTCGCTGAAAGTGACCAGCGAAAGAGTATCGTCATCGTCGAGGTAATCAATGATATAGTTGGTGGCCTCTTTCACCCGTTGCAGACGCAGGCCCTGCATAGACGTACTTCGATCCAGAACCAGGCACAGGTTGAGGGGTGGTCGTCGGACCTCGATGTGGGGGCTAGGAGCTATTTCCAGCAGGGCGTAGAGTACCTGGTCCTCGTTCAGGCAGGGCAGGCTACGGTGACTTAGCATCACTTGCAGACTTATCGCCGGTTCCTTGACCAGTCCCTCCTCGGCACGCCGGCGGTCATAGGCTGCCCGTTTCTCCGGGTCGCTGAGGATTTCGTAGGCCTCCTGCACGCGATGAAACTGCTCCGGCATCACGGCATTCTGGCCAACGTCAGGATGCAAACGCCGAACCAAGGCGCGATACGCGCTCTTAATTTCCTGTGGTGTGGCCGACTGGCTGACGCCGAGAATGGCGTAGTAGTCTGCCTCTACTCTCATCACTTGCTCTCCCTCTCCCCTGCGTTACCAACAGACACCGTATCTCCTGAGAGGAAATTGGCGCTTAACCGCGAATGCCAACCAGGACGGCGGTGATATTGTCCTCGCCACCGCGTTCATTGGCGGCTTGGATCAATCTTTGGCAGGCCACCTGTGGGGACAGGGCATTATTGATAATCTCCACAATCTCCTGCTCTGGAACGACAGACCACAATCCATCGCTGCACAGCAACAGGTGACTATTCCCCGGCATAGATTGCAGATAAGTATCCACTTCTAACGTGCCCGCCTGGCCGACGGCCCGGTAGAGGACGTTTCGTTGGGGATGGGTCAGCGCCTCTTCTGGCGAGATTTGTCCCAGCTCGATCAGGCGATCCACCAACGAGTGGTCCCTGGTAATGCGCCGGATGTTGGTGCGGTTGACCAGGTAGGCCCGGCTGTCGCCCACATGGGCGATGTAAGCATTCGCCCCCAGCAACAACGCACAAGTCAACGTAGTCCCCGCCTCCGGGGCGGCCTCGTGCACGGCAACGTTGGCCGTAGTGACAGCCTCAACCAAAGCCTCGTTGATCGGCCACTGCCCGGCGTCCTGAGCCTCACCCATCAGGAAGGGCAAATAAACCTCGCGCACAATCCAGTCAGCGACGACGCGGGTCGTCAAAGAGCTGGCGAGCTGGCCGCCCTTGCGCCCGCCCATGCCGTCAGCTACTATGAATAAGCCGAATGGCAAAGATTCTCCATCCTGCAAAATTGTGGACTCCAGGGTGAACAGCGCATCCTCGTTGCGTCCACGCACTTTGCCCACGTGACTGGCTCGGCCCACAAGGAAAGATACCCCTTTCCCAACGCCGGCCTCTTCCAACGAGGGGGTAACCTCCACCGCCGGCGGCTCTTTCCTTCTACCGAACAGCCTCTGCAGAAAACCCATAACACATCTCCCATTCAATTTCAATTTGTAACTGCTCAGGCTACTTCTGTTAGCGATTGAAATCGCCTCTAGAGGGCTTGCAGCCGAGCGTCCACCTGCGTGGACGCGCCTGTCCACGCAGGTGGACGCTCGGCTGCAAGCCCTCTAGAGGCGATTTCAATCGCTAACAGAAGTAGCCTGAGCAGTTACGTTAGCCATCAGGAAGCCAGTGGTCTCCCTATGGAGCCCGCCAGCAAGAAGCTCGTCAATCAGATAGCACTGCCAACCCGAGGAGGTGGATCATGACTCTCGACGCCGGACAGGCAGAACAGGCCCGCCTGGTCGTCTCTTACCTGGCTCCATTCCTGCCATATTTGGTGGCCGGGGCTACAGAAGCGGCCAAAGGATTGGGCAAGAAACTGGGCGACCTGGGTGGCGAGGCGGCCTGGAAGCAGGCCCAGGCCCTGTGGACCAAAATCAAAACCCGCTTCGAGAAGGACGCCGAGGTGAAAAGCGCCAGCGACCTGGT
>JAGGZG010000391.1 GCA_021162125.1 Anaerolineae bacterium | reverse complement strand
GAGGTAATCTCACATGGGCAGGGAGGGGGGTGAGGCCCGGGGGAATTTGACTGCTTGCTCTATTTTGAGTGTAACTACATTACACAAGAATGAGGAGGAGTGAAAATGAAGAAATGGTCAGTGCTGTTGATCGTAGCCTTGTTGGCGACGATGGTCTTGACCGGCTGCCCCAAGAAAGAGGCGGCATTGGGAACGGAAGAGAACCCTATCATCTTGTCTTTCGTGCCCTCTGGTGACACCCCGGACATCATTGAGAGCGCAGAGGAGATAGCCAATCTCCTGTCGGAAAAGACGGGGTACGTCATCAAGGGCAACGTGGCGACCAGCTACTCTGCGGTCATCGAGGCCATGTGCACCGGCAAGGCCCACATGGGCACTCTGGCCACCTTCGCCTACATCCTGGCCAACGAGAAATGTGGCGTTGACTGCGCCCTGGTCTCTGTCCGCTATGGGAGTCCCTACTACAGAGGTCAAATTATCGCCGGAGCGGACACGGGCATCACCAAACTGGAGGACCTGAAGGGCAAGACCATGTGCTGGGTGGACGCGGCTTCTACCTCCGGATACATCATTCCTCGAGTGATGCTTAAGGCGGCAGGAGTAGATCCGGACACCGACTTGGCCCAGCAGACAGAGGTCGGCTCCCACGACGGCGTTGCCCTGGCGGTTTACAAAGGGGACTGCGACGCGGGAGCGACTTACATTGATGTCCGGGACAGGGTAGAGAATGAGTATCCCGACATCAAGGAAAAGACGGTGGTCATCGCCGAGTCGCCGGAGATCCCCAACGATGGCCTGCAGTTCATCAAGGATTTCCCGCCCGACATGAGGGAAAAGATCGTAAAGGCTTTCCTGGAGATCATGGAGACCGATGAAGGCGTAGAAGCCATGGGGAAGGCCTACGGGTGGGCTGGGGTGGTGGAGAAGGACGATTCCTTCTACGACCCCTTCCGGGCAGTCCTCGATGCCTCTGGCATTGATGTCGAGGAGCTGGCTAAGTAGGTCGGAAATGCCTTGCGTGGCGCTCGACAGTCAGGTTAATGTAGAGAAGGGGACTCCCCTTATCCCCTTCTCTACTTCTTAATCAGGAGGAGGACTTTGCTACGGATAGAACACTTGACCAAGATCTACGCAGACGGCACTTTGGCCCTGGACGATGTGAGTTTCGAAGTACCGGACGGTGAGTTCTTGGTGGTACTGGGCCTCAGCGGGGCGGGCAAATCCACCCTGCTCAGGTGCATCAACCGCCTCATCGAACCCACGGCGGGCAGGATCATCTGGGATGGAACGGACATCACCGCCGCCTCGGGTGAGGAATTGCGGCAGATTCGCCGTCACATCGGCATGATCTTCCAAGAATTTAATCTGGTGGAACGAACCTCTGTCCTAACTAACGTCCTCACCGGCCGGCTGGGCTACGTCAATCCCTGGCTAAGCATTTTTCATCACTTTCCTAAAGGGGAAGTGGATAGAGCTTTGCGCAACTTGGACCGGGTGGGCATCGCCGATCTGGCCCACAAGCGCGCCGACGAGTTGAGCGGCGGGCAACGGCAACGGGTGGGCATCGCCCGCGCCCTGATGCAGGAGCCGCGTTTGATGCTCGCCGACGAGCCAGTGGCTAGCCTGGACCCGGTGCTGGCCCACTCCATCCTGAGGTACCTGGAACAACTCAACCAGGAAGACGGGATAACGGTTATCTGTAGCCTGCACTTCCTGGACCTGGTGCGCCGTTATGCCTCGCACGTGGTGGGATTGAAGAATGGACGGGTAGTGTTTCAGGGGCTTCCCGAGGAGATTACCGATCAACGCTTCAAAGAAATCTACGGTGAGGAAGCCGAGCGCGTGACAGTCACATAAAAAGGGGTAGATAACATGGAGCGAAAAAAGTCACCCGTTCTCAGTTCAATCCTGTCACTGATCATCCCCGGCCTGGGACAGGTGTACGCCGGATCTCCCTCGCGCGGGGCGGCGTTCTTCACCGCCGTAGCAATCACTGCGCTTCTGGTGCACTGGCAGGGGAATGGTCCTCTCTATACCGGCGTCGTGGTAGCCTGGTTGTGGAACGTGTGGGACGCCTACAACCTGGCGCGGGAGAGACGGATTTCGCCCGCATTGCCCTTCCTCGTAATAGCTCTCACCCTGTACATCATCGGCTGGAGAGTCACCGAGATCAATCTTCGGCGTCTCCTGACCGACGTGGCGGACGTCAAGCCGTTGGTTTCTAATCTTTTTCATCCTGCTGTTTTCGAGCGCGACATCGAAAAACTGGTAGGCGAAGTCCAGTTTGAGTCGCCTTGTTCCGATTCCCCGCCCCCAAAGGGCACCCCTCTGGAGGACGAACCCTACCTCGTCTTCGTAGACAAGACCTGTGGCGATCCCGGCGATACGTTCACAATTGAAGGTGGCAACTTCTGGCCCTCCTCGAAAGGCTATATATGGTGGTCAAACCTCGCTGGCGAGATGCAATTTCGGGTACGGTACAAAGGCAACTATTTGACCTTCGAGACCGACGAGGAGGGAAGGATCCCGCCCATCACCGTCGTCGTGCAGGAGCCCTTTGCCGAGGCCAAAGGCAAGGGCCCCCAGTTGTATCGCGTTCAGGCACGGATGCAACGTGAAGTAGGGTCCCCTCATCTCAGCAGGACGTTCTTCCTGGTGGTAGAGAAGATGATAGTGACCATCTTCCTGGCGCTAATGGCCACCACCATAGCTATTTTCATCGCTATCCCGATAAGCTTCCTCGCGGCCCGCAACCTGATGGGTGGCAATCCCATCAGCATGGCGATTTATTACATTGTGCGCACCATCCTCAACATCATGCGCTCCATCGAGCCTCTGATCATGGCCATTATTTTCGTGGTCTGGGTGGGATTGGGGCCTTTCGCTGGCGTGCTGGCTCTGGCTGTGCACTCCATCGCCGCGCTGGGCAAGCTCTACTCCGAGGCGGTAGAATCCATTGATCCCGGCCCCATCGAAGCCATCACCGCCACCGGTGCCAACCGTTTGCAGACCATCGTTTACGCCGTCATCCCCCAGATTGTGCCCCCCTATCTGGCTTTCACCATCTACCGCTGGGACATCAACGTGCGTATGAGCACCATCATCGGTTTCGTGGGTGGTGGAGGCATCGGCTACCTGTTGCAGCAGTGGATTCGTCTACTGATGTACAAGGAGGCAGGTGCAGCGGTATGGGCCATCGCCATCGTGGTGGCCATCATGGACTACGCCAGCGCCAAGGTGAGAGAGATAATTATTTAAGCTGGGAGGCAGATGCCCCGACGACGAACGGATTCACGTGTAAATGCAACGGCCAAAAAGACGGCGCGCCTGCGGCAGATTCTCGCCGAGATGGGCAGCGCCGTCGTAGCCTTCTCCGGTGGGGTGGACAGTACTTATCTGCTGGCGGAATGTCTGGACGTGCTCGGCCCCGAGAACGTGCTGGCCGTCACCGCCGATGCCGAGATTCACCCCCGCGGGGGAATTGCCGCCGCGCGAGAGGTGGCTCGCCATCTGGGTGTGCGTCACCGCGTCATCCGCCTTCACCCGTTGGACAATCCTCGTTTCGTTGCTAACCCCCCGGACCGCTGCTATTGGTGCAAGCGCGAATTGCTGAGTACCCTCTCCACCGTCGCCCGAGAAGAAGGGTTGGCCCACGTAGTTCACGGAGCCAACGCCGACGACGCAGGAGACTACCGGCCAGGCAACCGCGCTGCGCAGGAGATGGGCGTACGCGCCCCGCTGCTGGAGGCCGGGCTGACCAAGACGGAGATACGCCAACTTGCCCGCGAGCGGGGGCTGTCTGTGTGGAACCGGCCTGCCCAGGCCTGCCTGGCCTCCCGCTTCCCCTATGGCACACCACTCACCACGGAGGGGCTGCACCGCGCGGAGGCAGCAGAGGCGTTTTTACGTACCGAGTTCGGCCTGGAGAATTTCCGCGTGCGTGACCATCATCCCCTCGCCCGCTTGGAGATCGCACCCACCGACTGGTCACGCCTGCTGGCCGAGGACGCGCGGGCGCGCATCGTCACCCAACTGCGGGAGTTGGGCTACGTCTACGTGACCCTCGACTTGGTTGGGTTCCGCTCCGGTAGCATGAACGAGGTTCTGCCCAAGACTAAGCAGGAGAGCGCCTCTAATGACTAAGTTCCAGTTCGCCCGCCCCGACTTCAACCGCCATGAGCGCAAAGGCGTGCCCGAGGTCATCCTTGCTGAACACAAGGATGTGGACCAGGTATTGGAGATCGCCCGCCGCTTTTTGGAAGCTGAGGGTCGGGCTATCCTCAGCCGCGTGGCACCAGAGATGGAAGCGCGCCTACGGGCAGAGTTCGCCGCCTTCGACATCGAGTGGTATCCTGTTCCCCGCACTATGATCCTGCGCCGCCCCGGCGCCACTCTTCTGGAGTCGGGGGGACGGGTAGGCATCCTCACGGCGGGTACCTCGGACGTGCCCATCGCCGAAGAAGCAGCATTGCTCTGCCGGGAAATGGGTTGCGAGGTGCACACCGCCTACGACGTGGGCGTGGCCGGTCTGCACCGCCTCTTCGAACCGCTAGAGCGCCTGTTGACCCAAGCACAGGTGGACGTGATCATCGTCGCGGCGGGAATGGACGGCGCGTTGCCGTCAGTGGTCAGTGGACTGGTAGACGTGCCGGTCATCGGCTTGCCCACCTCAGTCGGTTACGGGTTGGGTGGCCGGGGAGTGGCCGCGTTGCTGACCATGCTCCAGACCTGTTCACCCGGCATGGCCGTGGTCAACATAGACAACGGCATCGGCGCGGCGGCCATCGCCGGCCTGATCGCCAATCGCGCGGCTGCTGCTAGACGAGAATCCCCACGCAATACGCAACACGCAATACGCACCATGCAACACGCAATACGCACCACGCAATACGTTAGGGAGGAACCATGCCATCCCGAATCATCTATTTCGAT
>JAGGZG010000289.1 GCA_021162125.1 Anaerolineae bacterium | reverse complement strand
GCTGCTGCGTCGCCTGGACGTGAACGTCCAGGCTGAGCAGGCCAAGAGTGCTGAAGCACCCTTCGCCAATGTGGACGGCGGCTCCGAGGCCACCACAGCCTGCTTCAGCAGGCTTCTGCTGCTGAGCTTGGCACCTCAGCGCCGGGCGGGGGGCGGATTTCTCAACTACTGAGTATCTAAAAGAGAGCGACGTGCTACGCGATTACGTGTTGTGTGTTGCGTGTTGCGTGTTGCATCTACCGTACCACTCGCACCTCTTCCAGAGTGACGTGGTCGCCTAGCGGCTGACCCTGATCATCGGATACAATCAGCCGCTCACCGCTCGCCCCTTCGTACATCCCCACCTCGATCTGGTAACGACCAGGTGGCGCTTGAGCCGAGAGCGGGATGGCGTACCGGTCCACGATGACCTCGCCAGGCAGCCACAGGGTGGTCGGTTGCTTGCCACCCACGGGCTCGCTGTCCCGCTGCCCCCACAGAAAGTTGCCTGAGGCGGGGTTATAAGTGTCGCCTAGCAGGTGAGTGAATACCTTGTAGCGCCGATTCACCGGCCCGTCGGCCAGCCAGTACAGCGTCAGGTGCACCGTGTCGCCGGGACGATAGGTGGTGGCCTCCAGGTCGTAACCCAGCAGCCGGATGTGTTCGCCGAGTACCAGGTTCAGCGGATGGGAGATGGTTACCTCGGACGGGGGCAGACCCGGCTTGCGCGTCTGGCGCACCGCTGCCTTGCCGAATCGTGCCGCCCAATCCTCTGTGCCCTCAGCGCGGACGGCGAAAGCGTATTCCCCGCTGGCTACGCGCTGGGTGATCACCAGGTCCACCTGGGTGCGACCAGTGCCCTCCGTGCCCCATTGCGCCGGATTGACCTCCACGCGCGTGGTTTCGTGCGCCTGTCCCAGCCCGTCTACCAATCCCACCTCGACCTGGCCCGCCGCGTCCCCATGCCAGCACAGGAAAAGGTGAACAACGTCCCCGCTCTGGAAGCGGGTGATGGCCTGCTCGTAGCCCACCAGAGTCAGGCCATTCCCCAGAGGGACGTGCATCGGGTGGGGGAAACCCCCACCCCTAACCCCGCGCGCGGGGGAGGGGAGTTGGGCCAGTACCAGAGCAGTGCGTGCCCGTTCCGGGGTGCGTGCATACAGGCACAGGTCTTTGTCTTCGAAGTGGAAACACTCCACGCGCCGCGCCCGGCTCTCCAGCCAGTTGGGGATGTTTCGCTGCGGGTCACTGCTCCCCGCGTAGGGCGTGACCACCAGCCAGACCCCCTCGGCGTCGTCCCAGATGGGCTGCAGGAAGTCTGCTGCCGCCTGGGAGGAGTAGTGGACGGGATTGGGCACACCCCGCCAGGGGCCAGCCCAGTGGTAGGCGAACACTGGCCAGTCCACGTCGGTGTACAGTACCACGGCATCGCTGGGACGATAGTAGGCCCGCAGAGTGGAGGCCAACGACTTGTAATCGTCCAGCAGGTAACGGCCGGAGAAGTAATCCTCCAGCTCGAAGTAGAACACCCAACCCACCGCCAGGGCGGGTAGCAGGGCGATGACCCAGTGGCGACGGCCCAGGCTGCGCAGTCCCCAGGCGAGCGAGAGATAGAACATCGGAGCGAAAATCAGCAGATAACGGGGGGTGATCTGCGGCGCGTAGAATAGCGTGCGGGGCAGCGAGACCAGATAGACGACGAGAGGTGGCAGGATCAGGCAAAGTAACAGCAGCACCAGGCCCAATCGCGTATCCGCGTCACGCCGGGCGGACCACAGCACTGCCCCCAGACCGATGGCAAAGACGAGAGCTACCAGCCCTGTCTGGAGCAGGTGCGTCTCCACGCTCACCGGAATCCCTGTGGCCAACACCGTCCAGTAAAGGCGCAGGAATGCGTCGAACTCGAAGGGCTGCGTCGAGGACCAGGTGCGCATCCGCTGCACCGCCAGAATCAACCAGGGCAGGAAGGCGAGCAGAATCGCGCTCTGGGCAGCCGCCCAGCTCAACAGAAAACGTCGCCGCTCCCGCTGGCGGCGCAGTAACAACAGGACGAACAGGTTCTCGATGACCAGTACGGACACGGAGAGGTACAGGGTGTACAGGGCAGCGATGGTGCTTACCACGTACAGCACCCAGTCGCGGGCCCGGCCGCGCCGCCAGATGCCGACCAACCCCCACAGGGAAAGCGTCGCCAGCAGCGCGGCCAGGATGTACATGCGCATCTCCTGCGACCACCACAGGGTGAAGCGCGCCGTGGCCAGGAGCAGAGCAGCCAAAATGCCGGTTGGGCGGTCGCTCAGGGCGCGGCCCAGGCGGTAGAGCGCGGCCACGGCCAGCACTCCGCACCCGACGGAGAGAAACCGCAGGCCGAACTCGCTATCCCCGCTGCCCAGCCGCCAGAAGTGCAGCATCCAGAAATACAACGGCGGGTGCACGTCACTGGCACACCACAGCGCGCTGGAGACCAGGTCCTGGCGCGCGGCCCAGGCGGCCAGCCCTTCATCCCACCACACACTTTTCGCCTCCAGGCGATAGACTCGCAGGCCAAAGGCCAGGAGGACGATGGCCGTGACCAATGCCAGGGCGACGGCCCGCGCCCTTCGTTCTTGTGCAGATTGAGTTTGAGCTTGAGAAGTTGCTGCCATTCCTTCACTAACCGTATTGTGTTTATACCTCGCCCTCGGCGTCGCTCACGCCGAAGCGTCTTTCCAGCTCCAGCATGATCGCCAATTGCTGGCGGGCTTCTTTCTCTCGCCCCAGGAGCCGGCAGGCAAAAGCTAACATCTGGTGCAGGGGAGCGTCCAGGGGCTGGATGTCAACGGCGCGGCTCAGGTACTCGTAGGCCTCGGCCGGGCGCTCCAATTCCAGGTACAGGCTGCCCAGGTAAAATAGTGCCCAGGCAAAGTTCGGCTCACCTTCGTCGGGGTCAATCACGCGGAGGAACCGCTCCTCTGCTTGCGTGAGCTGACCGATTCTAAGTCGGAGCAGTGCCTCGTGGAAGTGACGGTCAGTCTTGGCGAAACGCCCGTATTTCTCGGACTGGCCGAAGAAGCTGCCGATGTCGAAGACGAAGACACGTTCCCGATCACATTGCTGGCAGCGGCACTCCAGGCGATCACTTGGCGGGGTGGTGAGCATCAGCGCCTGGCGGACGATGGTGTAATCCCCGCCACAGGGACAGCGTTGGTTGGCCACGTATACGTACTCGAATTCGGGGCTGTTGACTTTGATGGGACGCTGCAATGTGCCCAGACCTGTGTTCGCCTCGTCGTCCATATTCTCGCTCCCGTCAAGGTGCGTCGCACCTACAGAGCCGCTCCCGCCGGCCGCACCACGTAGGAATCCACCTCGTCGTTGATAATCATCTGCCCCAGCCTGTCGCCGTATTCGGTCAGTTCATCAATCTTGGATACGTCGTCCATACCGATGGGTTTGTCCAGGTCAATCTGAAAGCGGCGGAAGTCCAGGTCGGGGAAGAACTGGCGCACCAGGCGCACTTGCAGGTCGGCGGCGTCGGTCGTGAAAGTGTCCAGCACAGGGCCGATCCAGTTCCAGGGGAACCAGCGGTTGGCCTCGCCCTCCTTGATGGAATTCCGCACCCGGCCGGTGCCCAGGCTGATCAAAGTGGTCTCCTGCGGATTCCAGTTCAAGCAGAACTGTGCTTCATACGCGGCCAGGTAGCAGGGATTCCCGTAAGAGCTGACCCCACCGTCCACGTAGCGGCCGTCTACTACCGGGAAGTAGGTGGGCACTGAGCAACTGCCCAACACGGCCTTCCACACCTTCCAATTCTGGTATTCCGGCTTCCACGGTTTGACGAACCGGGTGCGGTTCTCCACCAGGTCGCGCACAGTGATCACCACGTCTCTTTTCGGCCCGGACGTCCAGAACTCGCCCATGGTCATCTCGCCGACCACGCCCTTGAGGGCAGCAATCAGCGGATCGTTGGGATACTTGTAGCGACACAGCGGCCAGAGGTAATACCGCCAGGTCCTGGGAAATACCGTGGCCCCCAGCTTGCAGTACAGGGCGTACATCTCGGCCCCGCTCAACTTCAGGCCGATGCCCGCCGAGATGATGCTGCCGGTGGACGTGCCCGCCGCCAGGGAGAAAATCTCCCCGCAGCTCTGGCCCAGGTGCTCCTCGAGCACGGCCAGTGCGCGGGTGACTATCACCCCTCGGATCCCACCGCCGTCAATGGCGATGGCCACGTGCTTGCGAAACGGCTTCATGATTCCCCCCTTTCAATTTTCCCAGTCGTAGCGGCAGACAGGAATGTCTGCTCCACTCAAGCCCAAGCCCTGTCTTGTGAAGGAACACTGAAGCTGAGTGTCTCGGCCTGTCTGGCCCTGAAGATCAGAAAGCTCTCGTAACCGGCGGCCCGCAGGGCGGCCTCGGCCACGGACAGGCCATCGCTGACCCGGTCGTGGGTGCGGTGGAAGTCCGTGCCCACCGTCACCGGGATCTCTAACTCCCTGGCCCGGCGCAGGATCCAGTCGCTCGGGTACAGGTCGGCAGCCGGCCGCCGCAATCCGGCGGTATTCACCTCTATGGCGACCCCAGTGCGTGCGATCCGCTCCAGGCAGTGCTCGACCGCCCGCCGGTACCAGGGTGCATCCTCATCAAAGAAGCGCGACTGTGGATTGTACTTCTTCACCACGTCAAGGTGGGCGATGCTGTCCACCAGACCGCTTTCGGCCAGCTCACCCACGGCGTCATAATAACACTCGATAGCTGTTCGCCATCCGCCGAAACGCTTGCGCCCCTGGCAGAATATCTCCTCCGACCAATCCACCACCCACCCGTCCAGTATATGGACGCCGCCCATAACGAAATCCAGGTCAAGCCCGCGCAGCCAGTGCGCCAGAGTGTCCAGCGATGGCACGTACTCAACTTCGGCACCCTTCAGGATCTCCAGACCGTCTACCTTGTGTTGCAGGGCCTCGACTACCCGCAGGTGCCGCTCAAAGACCCGTCTTGACGTAGCCCAATCAACGGGTTGGTCAGGCTCGTAAGGGAAGGGAAAATGGTCGGTGATGGCGATCCCGCTGAGGCCCTCATCAACAGCGCGCTGAACCAGTTCTTCTGCGCTCAGGTCTCCATCCGACGTCGTGGTATGTGCGTGCAGGTTCCAAGTGATCATGTAGTCGCTCCGTTCATGGGTATACTTAGCGCATTTGAAAAGTGTGAAATTATGCGCGTGGGGGGAGAATACCTCGGATAGAGAAATACACGATAATCACGTCTTTGAGGACCAAAAGGGAACATTTTGTCTCAGCTTACAGTTGAACATCGTGTATTTCCGCATCTGTGGTACTCTTTCTGTCACCAACAAAATTCACAAAATCAAAATGCGCTCAGTATATTCCTCCAGCAATCAGAGTAGCCACTGTTCCTCGGACGAGGGTAGCTCTGGAGAAGTCCCCTCATCTTCCGCCTCGCCAGACATTGCCAGTAAGCGCAGCAGCCCCCGTTGGCGCAGGCCCGGCCGGCGGACGCCGCTTGCCCGCAGCCGCCGCTCGTCCAGGGCAAATGACCGGCAGCCGCTGAGTGGGACGTAGGAGTCCAGGATGGGTGCCGGGCCGGACAGGTAATCGTAGCCCCGGGCCCTGAGTTGCCGCGCCATCCCCGGCGTGCAGAAGTTCTCCACCGGCTGGGATCGCTTGTGGATGCCACAGCTTCCGTGCGTGTAATCGGCCACGCCGCCAAGCGAGTTGGCCGCGCCGCCCGGTTGAAAATGGCGGCAGTGGCGGCAGGCGTCCAGGCGGAAATCGCACTGCGGGCAACTCACCGGCCCTGGTCTCACAGCCAACCGGCCGGAATCGTCTATCGTCCAGGCGTGCTCGATCTCGGCCTCACACAGCGGACAGCGCACACTATCCACCCGGTTCAGGCCCAGCCGGGCCGCCTCCTCGGTGAGCAGGCGCTCCTGCTCGGCGCGGGGCAGCAGGATCAGGCGTGCGCCCCACCAGTAGCGGGCCGGTGACAGAATGGCCGCCAGCGCCAGGCGCAGGCTCCGCTTCTGTGGCGCGCCCAGCCGCCGTGCGTCCGCGTAGGTCCAACCGCCCACGGCAGCGATCCAACACACCGCCAGCGCGACGGGGCCCAACCACCAGTTCATAGCTCATCCCATCCGCTTCTCATACGCCCTCGGTATAATCCACTGCCACTCCCAACGGCCGCTTCAACCAGGCAGCAAACCCTAACGGCTAACCGCTAACAACTAACGGCTAACAACTAACGGCTAACGACTAACAACTGCTTCAGCCAGGCGATGAATCTCGCCCACCAGGATTTTTCTTTCGCGGGCGGCGGGCATTCGATGACGAGTTGGCCGCTGTAGTCCAACACGCGGCCCGTGGGCCGCCCGTCCGCATCGTAATCCACGCGGACGTAGGTCAGGTAGTGCGGCTCGGTGTACTTTTCAGGGTGGGCGTAGAAATCGCGCCAGGTTTCCAGGTCTGCCCCCTCGAAGTTGCGCCGCCAGGTCCACGTGCCAGAGTTGAGGTACATCCCGCCGTCCAGCGGCGCGCACAGTGCGCGGTGCGTGTGCCCGAAAACGACCACCTGCGCACCTTCTTCGCGCACTTTGGCCTGGGCTACACCGCGCAGGTCGGTGGCCAATTGCTCCTCGATGCCCTGCGCCTGGGCCAGAGCGGTGATCGCTTCCGGCACGGCGGCGGCCGTTGCCGGCGGCGGCTCGATAGCACTCAGCACGCGCCCCACCCGCCCGTTGAACTCGCGGCGGAATGCCTCATCGGTAGTGTAACGCCGGGCTAAATCCCGCACGCGGGTCTCGTCGGATAGCTCCTGGCGCAGGGACTCCACCTCGGCGGCGATGGCGGCGGGCTCCGCCGCCAGGCTGCCGGCGATCAGGATGGGCGATACGCGC
>JAGGZG010000369.1 GCA_021162125.1 Anaerolineae bacterium | reverse complement strand
TCAGCGGCTCCGGTCTGCACCTCGCTCATGAAGCCATTGATGTATTCACTCAGGCCACCGATAACCGTCAGGGCGAAAATCCCGGCGGCCACCCCCAGCACGGTGAGGATCAGACGGGCGCGGCGGCGAATCAGGTAGACCAGCCGCCGGATGCCTCGTGCGGCGTATTGCACCGCCGGCACGTTCCGCAGAGCCAGCACCGGGTCCAGCCGGCTGGCGCGCCCGGCAGGGTAGACGCCAGCGGCCATCCCCAGGAATACGGTGAAAGCGAAAGAACCGATCACCAGGCGCGGGGTGGTGAGGAACAGCGTCATGCCATTGCTCCGCAAAGTGAGCGCGTTCATGGCCTGACTAGCGGCCCAGCCACCCAGGAGGCCAATTGTCCCGCCAACCGCCCCGATGACCGCCGCTTCAAATAAGAACTCAGCCACGATGTCCCAATCACCCGCGCCCAACGCCTTTTTCAGGCCGATTTCGCGCTTGCGCTCGGCCACGCTCATCACCATAGTGTTGATCGTGCTCAGCCCCCCCACCAGGATGGCCAGCACGACACTTGCGGATAGGATCAGGATGAAGATGGTCAATTGCTGGCGGGCCTCTTGCAAAGCCTCACGCGGTGACTGGGCGCGCAGGCCATCGAGTTCCTCTTCGATACGCCGTGCTACCTCGTCCGGGTCGGCGCCCGGCTCAGGGACGGCCATGATCGTCCCGATGAGCCACGAGCGCGCCCTGAACTGCCGGGCTGCGTCGTAGGAAATCTGCACGAAGTTGGACGGCACGTTGGGCACCCGCGCCCAGATGCCCACCACCACGAACTCCCGACCACGCACGGTTATGGTCTGACCCACCTGCCACCCGTACTTCTGCGCCAGATCATAGCCGACGATGGCCTCGTGCATACTGTCCGATACCGGACGGCGGCCCTTCCACACGGGCACGTCCACCCCGAAGGGGTTCTCGAACTCCAGGGCGGGGATGTTGGAAGTAGTGCCGTAGTACTGCTCCGGCGCGAAGTAGATGCCCCGCTTTTCATCCTCCTCGTGCAACAGCCCGCCGGTGGATACGAAGGTGCCCAGCACTCCTTTTACCCGCTGAATCTGACGGACGGTGCTCTCGTTATAAGAGGACACGCCCCATTTTTTCGGGTAGACCCTGATGCGGTTCAGTGTCGTCTTTTCCTGTAGCTCGACGGTCAAGTTCATGAATTCCGCCATAGAGCCGATCATCGTCAGGGCAAAGACGCCGACGGCGATGCCGAAGATGGTCAACGCCGTGCGCATTTTATGACGAAATAGGTGGCTGAGAAGCTCTCTCAAAATGTCCTCCTGCCGTCCACCGCAATTCTTGTTCGCCGAAGAGCCTGCCCTGAGTTTGTCGAAGGGTCTCCTGACCGAGGCGAAGTGGGCCTTCGGCGTGAGCGCTCAGTCGGAAGACCTTCGCCCATCAGAGTCGTATGTACCTGTCTGTGTGTAGAACGCTGACCGGTGGTGAATTATTCGGCACAGGGGGCACCCTGGCGAAGGTTCGTAACCTTCGCCAGGGCCGCAGTTGTTCAAGCCCGGGCTGGCGGCTCCCAGGCGCGGGTGATCCGCCAGCGCAGAGTGGTCGTGTCCAGGCAGAGCTCGAGGGTCCCACGGGCAGGGACCATCACCAGCCAATAGCGGAGCCGGCCATCGGCGGCCACCCACGAGCGGCCCACGTCGCTGATGCGCAGCATCTGTCCCCGCCAGGCGAGGGCCAGCGGCGTGATTGTGCCATCCACGTCAAAGCGGGCTTCGACGGCCACCGGCGTATCCGTGAATTTCATCGCGCCCTCCCTTCGAGGTACTCGCACAGCATCTCCAGGGCCGCCTGCGACGATTGCTGCTTGTTTTGCAGGCGGTTACCCGACCACACGTACCGTTCGCAGCGCTCAAAATCCCGCGCTGACAGGGCGATGTACACCAGGCCCACGGGCTTCTCCGGTGTACCTCCGCCGGGTCCGGCGATGCCGGTGACAGCGATGGCCACGTCGCTGCCCAGCAGCCAGCGAGCGCCACGGGCCATCTCTAATGCCGTCTCCCGGCTCACCGCACCGTGCTCGTACAGGGTATCGTGGCGCACGTTCAGTACCCGCTCTTTGACGTCGTAAGCGTAGGCCACGACTCCACCGAGGAGATAATTCGAACTGCCGGGCACGTTTGTCAGGCGGTGGGTGATCAGCCCACCCGTGCAGGATTCGGCCACGCCGAGGGTCAGCTTCTGCTCGACGAGGAGTTGGCCCACGATTTCCTCCAGAGTTGCTTCACTCATTTTCCCTCTCCTTCCCTGCTGACGTGTCCCGCCCGAACGTGAATGTTCGAGCCACGAGATGCAAGGCCCTCTGGGCCTCTGGAGCCCCCGAAGGGGGCTTTCCATCATAGAGGCCGCTATGCGCCTCAGCTAGTCGATAGTCAACTCCCGCCCTCCCAGGGGGTAATGATACACCAGATCTCGCCAGGTATCAACTGCTATTCGTGTTGGTAAGGTACACATCCAGTATACAAGCGAAGTCGAAGGGAATCCCGTTTACTGCAAACGAGATTCTTCGCTCCCCTTCGGCGTTGCTCAGCGCAGGCTATGCGGTCGCTCAGAATGACAGGTTTTAGTTGCAACCGGAGGCCGCGTTATGGGATGGCGGGTGCGTTTCACCGGGGACACACTTTGTCGAGCTCGGTGTAGCCCCATCCCATCACCAACTTGACTTAACGAGGAAAATGGGGTATTATAATTCTCGGGGTGAGAAAAAAGCCGTTGCATTCAATCTCCAACGTGTCACGCACGCGAATGATTTTCGGAAAGGCAAAAGGCTGTGCCAGATGACAAGCACCCATCCAGGCTATCGTTGATACAGTTTCTGGCTATCATCGCCATCACCCTGACCATCTCACTCGTCGTGGATTTCGGGCGGAAAGCAACAGCCAGCTACCGCATCCACCAGGAAGAGGTGAGACTGGAACAAGAGGTAGCCACGCTGGAGGCCCGGCAACGAGAATTGAAAGAGCGAAAGGCGATTGTGCAGAGCGACGCTTTCGTCGAGCAGTGGGCCCGTCAGGAGATGCACCTGGTGCGACCTGGGGAGACCGCCGTCATGCCGATTATCCCCCCTCACCCCCAGATAGCGGAAATTCAGGAGAGTGGGCAAGCTGAAGCTATTGGAGGACGGGAGACTCCTTGCTGGCAGGTGTGGTGGGCCCTCTTCGTGGGTAGTCCGCCGGGGGCACTGGGGTCGGCCGATTGACCCGAGTCAGCCGATTAATCCGACTGGGCGGCCAGTTCCCCAGTTCAAATAGCTTCATCGGCTAACCCAAAGAGTAACCTGAACGCCCAGGGCCATTTGACCAAAAGACGAAGATAGTGTATAATATTATCGCGATGCGGGGTAGAGCAGTGGCAGCTCGTCGGGCTCATAACCCGGAGGTCGTTGGTTCAAGTCCAACCCCCGCTACCTGCAAAAAGCGCATGGTCACGAGCCATGCGCTTTTTGCATTCACCCTACCCGGCCTTTTGTCAGATGGGGCGGAGTGTGATATACTTTGCACAATCGAATCCCAGTACCAGGAGGCCCGACGTGCGCACTCCCAGCGGAGTGGAATGCGACTTCTATTTTACGGATTACTACCGTGGGCGCGAGTGGGAGGAATGTCGCTTGCTGGCCCGCAGCCCGGATCGGGCAAAGTGGACGCCGAAGTTGTGCGCCACGTGCCCCGTGCCCGCCATTCGGCGTGCTAATCGCTGCCCGACCATGATACTCAAAGCGCGCATCCGCCGCCGCTGGCTGTTCCTACGCCGCGTGGAGGTGGAGGCATACTGCACTCTGAGCGGGCAGCCCGTCGCCGAGCCGATGGTGGGCTGCGGGAGGTGCCATGAACACCGGATGGGGGCGAAAGGGCTCGGCCTCGCTCAGGCACCGGAGTCGCCGCCTGAGCCGCCGTCTCGATAGCACGTTGGCTTTTACATGGAAAGGAGCCCGCCAATGGATTGTCCTAACTGCGGCACCTGGAATCCCGATGATAAAATCCGCTGCTGGCGGTGTAATGCCGAACTGCCCAAACCAGAACCCCCCAAGAAGAAACGGGCCGCGTTCAACGCCACATGGCTGTGGGTGATCGTCATCGTGGCCATGCTCTTATGCACGCTGGCCCAGTGTTTCGTGCTCCAGCAGGGCGGGTAACTCACTGCTTCTCGTAAGGCTTCCCGTCGGCGGCGGGTGGGATGGCCCGGCCGATGACCCCGGCCAGCACGATCATGGTCAGGATGTAGGGTGCCATCTGCAGGAACTCCGGAGGCAGTCCTACCCGCAGCACGCTCTGCATCTTGCCCTGCACCGCGTCGGCGAAGCCAAACAGGAGGGCGGCCAGAAAGCTGCCCACCGGTGTCCAGTTGCCGAAGATCATCGCCGCCAGGGCGATGAACCCCTGCCCGTGGGTCATGTTATCCTCGAACTGCCCTAACCCCAGCGAGAAGTACGATCCTCCGATGCCAGCGATGAGCCCGCCGATGATCACGTTGACGTAGCGCATGCGGATCACGTCCACGCCGACCGTATCGGCAGCGCGCGGGTGCTCGCCCACCGACCGCGTCCTCAATCCCCACGGTGTATAAAAGATGACGAAGGTGACCACCACCACCAGGACGAGCATGATGAACACTGTCGGGTTGTTATCGAAGAACTTGCCCACTATCGGCAGGTCAACCAATACCGGGATGCGCATGTTGGCGATAGGCCCCGGGCTGTTCAGGCCGGCCGGCGACAGTAGCCGAAGCTTCAGGTAGCGCGTGGCTCCGGCGGCCAGGATGTTGATCACCGTGCCGCTGATGATCTGATCCACCTTATAAGTTATGGATAGGACAGCGTGTAGCACGGCTATGATTCCACTGGTGAGGATGGCGGCCAGCATCCCTATCCAGTGATTGCCGGATAGAGAAGAGGCGGCGATGGCCGCGAAAGCTCCGAAGAGCATCATACCCTCGATGGCGATGTTCACCACGCCAGCGCGTTCGCAGAACACGCCGCTCAGAGCACCCAAAGTCAAGGGAGTGGCCGAGGTGAGGGTGGTCTGTAGCAGGCCCGGCAGATTGAGCTGCTTACCACTGGTGAGGGCGATCAGGAACGAGGCCACCATCAAAAAACCCACCGCCCCCAGCACCACCCCCGTCGAGCGAAATCCCCGGTAAAGCTGCCAGCCACCCACGAAAAAGCATAAAGTACCCAGGGCATACAACGTGGCCTGGGAGGGCGGCGCAAACAGCGTCCCGATCTTTTCATCAATGAAGGTTGCCACCTCACCGCTCTTCAGGAACAGAGCGGCCACAGTGATGATTACTAAGCCGATGACCATGCACACGACGCCGAGGATTTTCTCCCGGGTCAGAATCTCACGCCACTTTTTGGACATGCTTTTTCTCTCCCTCGTCTAGCTGCCCCAACCACGGGTAATCATGGCCGGTACCAGTCCTTCTTTAGCAGCGCGCAACCGATAGATACTGCGGATGATGGCTGGTGCGGCGATGAAGATGATGACCATAGCCTGTACGATAGAGGTGATCTCCAGAGGAATGGCGGCCACGGACATCATTCGCGTGCCACCGGCCCGCAACGCGCCAAACAGCAGGCTGGCCAGCACCACGCCCAGCGGGTGGCTGCCGCCAAGCAGAGCCAGAGCAATAGAATCAAAACCGTAACCGGCCTGGAAGCCCAGGCTCATGTTGTGGGTGACCCCCAACGATTCGCTGGCCCCGGAGAGACCGGCCAGAGTCCCGCTGATGAACATGGCCAGGACGATGTTCCGCTTGATGCTGATGCCACCGTAGCGGGCCGCATCCGGGTTAGCGCCCACTGTACGCATCTCAAAACCCCAGGTCGTCTTCCACAGGAACCAGTAGACGAATACGGCCGCAGCCAGGGCAATTATCAGACCAGCGTGCAGGCGGAGCGGGTGGGGGAAGAAACGCGGCAACACCGCTGTGGGCAGAACGTCCGGTGTGCGGTGAGTGCCCTGGATGCTCTCCAGTGGTTCTTTCAACAGATAGTCGGTCATGCGAAAGGCGATCCAGTTCATCATAATGGTGTTGATCACCTCGTGAGCCCCGGTCCAAGCTTTGAGCACGCCGGGAATCAGGCCCCATATCCCGGCAGCCAGAGCCCCGGCCATCACTGCCAGCGGCAGATGGATGTAGGTTGGCAGGCCGGTGACGCTGTAGCCGACGACGACCGCACTTAACCCGCCGACGACGAACTGTCCCTCGGCGCCGATGTTGAACAGCCCGGCCCGGAAGCCCAGCGCCACAGACAGACCGGCCAGGATGTAAGGTATAGACTTGGTGATGCTCTCCGACAGGGGGCGTATTGCAGAGAGGAGCGGTTTGGCGTTCCCATCTACAAGCCAACTCTCCAGGCCGGCCGTGATTTTAGCTGGGCTGCCAAGCGCTCCCTCGAATAGGGCCTGGTACGCCAGGCTAACTGCATCCCAGGCGTGATGTAAAACCGTGGTCGGGTCCTCGAGGAAGTTGCCAGCAGACGCAAGCACCAGCGGGTCGGTCAGGGCGATGATGATGGAGCCAATAATGAGCGCCGTCACCACGGCCAGAACGGGGAGTACTGTGCCCCGCAGCCAGGCAAAAGAGGCGTTCACGATAGTCACCAGCGCAAACATCATCACCAGTAAAACGCCCAGCAGAGGTAGAATGAAATCTATCCCGCTTTTGGTGACGAAGATACCAGCCAGGGCTAAAATGATCAGAATAACCAGCCCGCCCCATATTCCTAGCAGCAGTCGCTGCCTGGTCTGAAGGAAGCTGGGTTGTGCCATCTGGGCGGAAGGCTCGGACGACGTTTGTTCAATGGGTAATGTCACATCTTTCTTGCTCAATGGCTTCTCTCCTCTGGAAATCTGATCCCGGTCAGCCGATTAAACGGATGAAGCCGATATGCAGATCACCCTATCCGCTCAGTCGGCTCAACCGGTTGACTCCGCCTTGCCCCGGCCATCCACAGGCCCAACTCCTCGCGTGTCGCCTGGGCGGCGTCCACGGTGTACACGATCTTGCCCTCGTACATCACGGCGATGCGGTCCGACAGGCTCATGATCTCATCCAGCTCAGCGGAAACCAGCAGCACGGCCGTTCCCTGATCGCGTTTCTCGATCAGCCGTTTGTGGATGTACTCAATGGAACCAACGTCCAGGCCGCGCGTGGGCTGGGAGGCAATCAGCAGGCGAATGGGCCGGGATAGCTCGCGGGCCACGATCAACTTCTGTTGGTTGCCGCCCGACAGGTTGCGCGCCGGTAGGAATATAGAGGGGGTGCGGATGTCAAAAAGGCGGACCAACTCCTCGGCCTGTTTGAAAACTGCCCGCTCGTCCATCAGGACTCCCCTGGCAAACGGGGGCTTGTAATAAGTGCACAGCACCAGATTGTCGCACACCGGGTAGGTGAGGACCAGACCATCTCTTTGCCGATCCTCCGGTATGTGAGCCGTTCCCAACTCAATAATCTGGCGCGGTGTGGCGTGAGTGGTCTCCACGCCCGTGATCCACACGTGGCCCCCCGTGGCTGGCCGCAGGCCGGTCAACACCTCGACGAGCTCGGTCTGCCCATTACCCTGCACCCCGGCGATGCCCAAAATCTCACCGGCGCGCACTTCAAAAGTGACGCCTCTGACCACCGGCATGTGACGGTCGTCCAGGGCGTGCAGGTCTTCAACCTTGAGAACGACGTCCCCCAGCCTGGCCGGTTCTTTCTCCACGGTCAGGATGACCTCGCGCCCAACCATCATAGCCGCCAGACTGGCCTCCGTAGCCTGAGCCGGGGTAGTCTCGCCCACGACGTGTCCATCGCGCAGGACGATGATCCGGTCGGCCACGGCCAGCACCTCTTTTAGCTTGTGGGTGATGAATATTATGGACTTGCCCTGTTTAATCAGGCTGTGCATGATCTCAAACAGTTCGTCAGATTCCTGGGGGGTAAGCACAGCCGTCGGTTCGTCCAAGATAAGAATATCGGCCTGGCGGTAGAGGGCTTTAACGATCTCCACACGCTGCTGCGCACCCACCGGCAAGTCTTTGATGTAGGCCGTCGGGTCCACGTCCAGCCCGTATTGGTGGGAGATGCGTCGCACCCGCTCAACATCAGTTCTCAGGCCGAGGGGCACCAGCTCGGTGAACCACACTAATATTTCCAGAAGGATCAAGTACGCTCCCAGGATGGTCCACAAGCCGAGGTAGATCAGAGACAGGTAAGCCAGCAGCTTAAAGGTAAAACCGGCGACGCTGATCACAACAGCGGTCAGGCCGACAGCCAAAGTGCCTTTTCCCAGCACAAAAGTAGCGGCAATTACCGCTCCGAGATTTGCAAGGGTGGCCTGCCATTTCTCAGGCCAGGGTAGCAACCGTCTGCGGGCGATGAGGAAGTAGTAGGCCAGGGCACCGATAGCGTTGCCCACCAGGACGATGGCTATCCAGGCCGGCTTGGAACCCCGGCCAACCTCTCGGAAAGACTCTGCGGGCCTTCTGAGGCAATCAATTAACATGGGCATCCAGATCAGGCTGAGCAGGAAGGCGAAAGTAAAGAGGGCTGCTGTTGGCTGGTTCAGAAGGATGAACAAAGATTCGATGCCGGACAGGAGTAAACAAACCAATGCCCACCCCAGCGCCGACAGACTGGTATGATATAACTGGGGGGCGGCACGCTGGAAGTGAGGCAGAGGGTTGATCATCCGCAGGAAGTGGCGTAGCCGTCGCGCTGCAATGGTCAGATCCATGCCGAACAGCTTCTGCGTCTCGTTGCCCAGAGCGATGTTCTCGGTGACAGTCATCACCGGGATGAGCATGAAATGCTGGTGCACCATGCCGATACCGTGGGCAATAGCATCACTGGGGGTGTGAATGCTTACCTCCTGCCCGTCGAGGAAAATTTGGCCCTCGTCCTGAGTGTAGAGGCCGTAGAGAATGTTCATCAGAGTGGTCTTGCCGGCACCGTTCTCCCCCAGAAAGGCCAGTATTTCGCCCTTTTTCAGGGCGAAGCTGATGTGGTCGTTGGCCAACACTCCGGGGAATTGCTTGGTGATGTCACGGGCTTCAAGCACAGGGGCCATAGTCATACCCTTTCGCATATGGCGGTGCTGGGTGCAACGCCCAGCACCGCCATGTTGATTCGCGGAGCAATCAGATGAACTATTGAATTACTTGGGGGGCCAGCCGGTGTCAATCTTGCCGGCGATGATGTCCTTCTGAATCTGCTCCAGGTCGGCCTTGATGTTGTCGGGCACCTGGTCCTCCATATCGTGGAAGGGGGCCAACCCCACACCACCGTTCTCCAGGGTGCCGACGTACACCCCACCACCACCGAAGTTGCCTTCCAGAGCATTCTTGATCACGCCGAAGACGGCGTTATCCAGCCGCTTCATGGTGCTGGTGATGAGGATGCCCTTCTCGTTGGGCAGGGTGTAGTACTGATCCACGTCCACGCCGACGCCCAGCTTGCCCCGCTCCTTGGCAGCAGCCAACCCACCATTGCCAGTCTTGCCACCCACGCCCATGATGACGTCCACGCCCTCGTCAATGAGCGAGTTGCCCTGCACCTTGCCCTGGTCAGGAGCCTCGAAGTCACCCACGTAGACGCCCATGAACTGAACGTTCTTGCCGTACTTCTCGTTGTAGTACTTCACACCGGCTTCATAGGCAACGATGAACTGCTCCACCGGCGGAATCTGCATGCCAGCAACGTAGCCCACCTTGGGATCGGCGGGGTCAACCTTGTCGGCCATGGCCGCGGCCAGGTAGCCCACGGGGAAAGCCGCCTCGTCCACGTTGAAGATGATCCCCTGTACGTTGGGAATGGGCGGATCGTAGGCGTAGTCCACGATGGCAAACTTGGTGTCTGGATACTGCTTGGCCATCTTGGCCGTGGCATCACCCAGCAGGAAACCCACGGTGATGATCAGATCATAGCCCTGCTCGGCAAACTCGGTGATGTTGGTCTCGTAGTCAGCCTGAGCCTGGGACTCGAGAAACTTGCCCTCAATGCCCAACTTCTCGATGGCGTCCTGCACACCCTTCCAGGTGTTCTCATTGAAACTGCGGTCGTCAATACCGCCCACGTCGGATACCATGCCCACCCGGAATTTCTTGGCGGGGGCCGTGGTCGGAGCTGCTGTCGGAGCCTCGGTCGGGGTTGCCGGCTTGGGGCATCCAGTGAGTAGGGAGACGACCAACAGCATCACCATTGTAACGAACATCCACTTACGCATTGCTCTCTCCTCCTAACTTAGAACTTGGTAACCGGACATGTTTTGGGAATTCGCTGGGGGAAACTTGCGTTCGACCTGGTTATCACCCCCTCTCTGGAAGATGCTAGACACTGATGGGTGATCTTAAGGGCAATTCGTACAAGAAACAGCCAGTTCTTGAGGTTCTTCGCAGATTCGTGGGGCTATCGCTGGAAGGCCTGGACGTAAACGTCCAGGCTAAGAGGACGAAGGACGCTAAAGCGCCCTGAGCCCGCTTCAGCGGGCTTTGTCCTTTCAGCCCGATGCTTGAGCATCGGGACACCAACGCGAACCCCACTATTCCACGTAGAACTGTTTTTGATTATAGCGCATTTGGCCCACTTAGGCAAATTGCATGATGGCTCTCAGACCCCCTCGTGCCGCCAAACGGCTGAAAGCCCGCCCTACGGGACCAGGAAGTCATGATCGGGGTGTCGGGGTTAGAACCCCTTGTCAAAATGGGAGAAAAATGTTACAATAAAATGAGCCGTGGGGAGGTGACTTTTGCCTGCTTATGTGGTATAATTAAACAAGACGCCGTCGCTGCGCCAATGGGGAGGGAAGCATGGCCAGGGTGATCACAGTTGCCAACCAGAAGGGCGGAGTGGGCAAGACGACGACAGTTATCAATCTGGGGGCTGCACTCGCTGAGTATGAACGCGATACCCTACTCGTAGACCTGGACCCACAAGCTGCTTTGTCCGCTGGATTTGGCATTAATTCCTACGCCCTGGAAAAGAGCATCTATAACGTCATGGTAGATGCCTATGACGTGACCCTGGACAGCATCATCCAGCCCGTACGGCCACACCTCGACGTTGTGCCCTCTAACATTGACCTGGCTGCCGCTGAGATGGAACTTATCCCCACTATCGGCCGCGAGTACATTCTCAAAGAGCACCTGGCAACTATTCAAGACCGCTATCACTACATCCTGATTGACACCCCTCCCTCATTGGGCCTGTTGACGATCAATGCCCTCACTGCTGCCGGTGAGGTGCTGATCCCGGTGCAATGCGAGTTCCTGGCCATGCGCGGGATGCGCGTCCTCCTGCAAACCATCGACAAAATCAGGGCGAAGCTGAATCCCGGTCTGGAGATTCTGGGCATTCTGGGAACGATGTACAACTCGCGGACCATTCACGCCCAGGAAGTCCTGGAAGAGTTACAGTCTGTTTTCGGTCAGAAGGTCTTCGACATCGTGATCAAGAGCAGCATTAAGTTCGCCGAGGCGCCGGTGGCCCAGCAGCCTATCCTGGAGTACGCACGCCGTCACAAGGGGGCCATGGCGTATCGAGCCCTAGCGGAGGTGATTATCAATGGCGAGTAAGCGAGTGAGTATCAAGGGCCGGGGCATGGACATTCTCTTCGGTGGTGCACCGGCTGAGCCCGTTCAGCCAGGCGAGCGAGCCGAAGCTCTGGCCAAACCATCTCCGGACGATGGCGAGCTGACTCCTGAAATGGAAAGCTTGCTGGACGAGGAAGCGATGGCCGGTGGGCCGGGGCTCGCCTCTGTCGAAGAGGCGACTGGTGAGCCGGTCCTCGTGCCGCGCAAAAAGGAGTTAGCCTACGTGCCGCCCAAAACCGAAGCTGAGCGCCCGGCCGAACCTGTAATCCCTGAGTGGGCGACGCGCCGTCCACCTCGCGAAAAGCACGAGGCGGAACCAACGGCGACTTCGGTCGAATCTAAGGAGGAGCCACCTCCGCCGCCCTCTGCCGTACCCCCTCCTGCACCCCCGGTAGCCGAGGCAGCGGCTGTCCCACCCCCCAAAGAGAAGCCCGAAGCTGAGGCCTACGACCTGAAAATCAGCGGACTGCTGTACGACGCGATGTCCACGGCGGGGGAAAAAGCGCCGTCAGAAGCACCGGGGCCGGGCGCGGGCGAGCCAGAAAAGGCCCCCCCACCGGAGGTAGGGCCAGAGGAGCAACCTTCCCCCAAGCGCACCCAGGAAGAAGTGATTAAGGCCATTGGCCGTAAGCGACTGGAGGCGCTGGAGAAAGAGATTGATGTTCTCTTCTCCCGGGTTCCCGAAGAACTGAGCATGGATCGCAACGTGAACATTGCCCTGGCTCTGCTGCGGGATGCCCAGGACATCTTGCAGGAACGGCCCCGCCAGTACGACCTTGCCATGTTCAAGGTTGCTCAGGTCAAAATGATGCTGGAGCGCAGGCGGCGCGTCACCCAGTGGACATCGAGCTACGCCTATCCGATCATGGTCTACGAGATTGTGTGGTTCCTGTTGCTCATGGCCGGGATCGTTTTCACTCAGCGCCTGGCCGCTTGGCTACAGGTGGCTACCGGTATGAGCGCGACCGATTTCAGCACGAACCTGGAACCCTTGCTGGGCACGTTGATGTGGGGTGGGGTCGGCGGGATAGTCGGCGGGCTGTGGAGTCTGTGGAAACACGTGGCCAGGGATCAGGATTTCGACAAGCAGCACACCATGTGGTACCTGACGCAGCCTGTCATGGGCATCATCCTCGGCGGGGTCATCCACCTGTTGTTCATGGCCGGTGTGCTCGTCATACAGAGTGGGTCAACCAGTCCCGGGGCTACAGCAGCAGTGCGCTGGTTCCCCTCCCTGGTAGCCTGCCTGGCCGGGTTCCGCCAGAACTTCGCCTACGAGTGGCTGGATAGTGTGGCGAGCGTGATTGGCCGTGAGCCCAAGCCACGGGAGGAGGAGATCGTCCCGGCCCCTGCCCCGGCGAGTACTTCGTCGAGCGAGGCGGCTGGCGTGGGAACCTGAACGCGAAATCCACGTCCCATTCCATATCCTGAAACAAAAGAGCCGAGGTAACCTCGGCTCTTTGTATTCCCGGCTTAGCGCCTATCCGAAAAATCCCCAAGGTTACTCCTCAGGCCAGCGGTTGAAACCGCGCCTGAGGAGCTAAAGCTGGCTGTCCACCTGCGTGGACAGGCGCGCCCACGCAGGTGGACGCTCGGCTGCAAGCCTTCTAGAGGCGATTTCAATCGCTAACAGAAGTAGCCTGAGCAGTTACTCCCCAAGTTGGTGTCCCTCAAGCATCGGGCTGAAAGGACAAAGCCCGCTGAAGCGGGTCTTAGCCTGGACGTTCACGTCCAGGCCTTCCGGCGATAGCCCCACGAATCCGCGAAGAACCTTTTTCGAGAAGATACGGCAGGCTCACCATGTAGCTCAGGCCGAGGGCTCAGGACAGGCCCACCATCTCGTCACTCTGGCTCTGGGGACGTGGCCTCCGGCCTCGGCAAACGCTCCACGCGGATGGAGGACAGGATCTCCTTGGCCAGCGGATCGGGGTAGTCCTCGGCGTACACCACGCGCACGATACCCGCGTTGACGATGGATTTGGCACACCACGAGCAGGGGTAACAGGTGGTGTACAACGTCGCTCCCTCGATGCTGATTCCGTACCGCGCCGCGAAGTTGATGGCGTTCTGCTCGGCGTGGGCCGCGCGACACAACTCCGAACGCTGTCCGGAGGGCACGCCATCGCGCGCGCAGCCAATGTCCAGGCAGTGTGGATGTCCGGACGGCGCTCCGTTGTACCCGGTGGACACGATTTGTTTGCCCTGGACGATCACCGCTCCTACGTGGCGGTGCAGGCAGGTCGAGCGGCGGGCGACCACCCGGGCTATCTCCATACAATATTCGTCAAAGTTGAGGCGCTCTGGCATCTACTAAGTCCTGAAATACGGAAGGAACTTGCTCATAAACCAGGTCCAGAATCCGATTGGCCAGTTCCCTGATTTCCCACTGAGCGGCAGGGTTCAAACCGCGCAGCTTGATGAAATGTCGTAGCTCTCTGAAATTCATCGTCACCACAATGCGAGTGGCCGTGGCATTGGGTAACAGGAAACGACAGTCCTCTTTACGTATCCCCCGCTGGCGCAGGGCACGGTAGGCATCCCCGGCCTGGGCCATGAATTCGTCCCACAGGGCCTTTGCCTCAGGGTCGGCGGCAATGGACTCCGGCACGATGAACTCGGCGTTTGATGCATCAACATAGCGTTGCGATTCCTGGCTGTAACTGGCCAGTCTGTGCCTGACAAGCTGGTGGCTGCACACCCGGCTAATGCCGCTTATCTCGAACGTGGCCGAGGCGTGCTCGATGATGGATTCGTGGCCTTCGCGGAGACGGCGTTGGACGAACGCGCCGGCGTCGCCCCTGGCCTCGCTGCGATAGCACACCCGTCCGGCGTGCTCAATCAGTTCCTCTGGCGTGCCACTACCACGCAGGTAGCGGGTGATGGCGATGAGTTCGACATGCACTGCTTTTTCCTCCTCGTAAGTATTCTGGAATGTGTGTCTCCATTGTACCACAGCTTGCCCGCTACGACAAAACGCGCCTACCCGGCGAGGGTCGTGCGCAGTTCCTCCAGAAATGCCCGGCAGCGACGGGGCGCGTCGCCCACGTGCCCCCGCGCGTCAAGTGCCTCCCGCACCTGTGCCGGTGAGAGGTGGGCGGCAATGGCTTCGTCTGCGCAGAGCAGCTCCACCAGCGGGTTGGCCTCGCCGCGTTCGACGGCGGCCCAGGCGGCCATACTGTGCGTGCGGATGCGCTCGTGCATCACCTGGCGGTCGGCTCCGGCGCGAACCAGGGTCATCAACAGGCGCTCGGTGGCGGCGAAGACGCCGTAAGCCGCCAGGTTACGGGTCACGGCCCCCTCGTTCACGACCAGCCCGGCGACGATGCGCCGCGCGCTGAGCAGCATCTCGTCCACGGCCAGGAAAGCCCCCGGCAGGATCAGGCGGCGGTTGGCGGAATCATCCAGCGTGCGCTCCAGGAGCGAGCCAGCGGCGTTATCCCAAGCCACGCGGGGCAGGGTGGCCACGAAGCGGGCCAGCGAGCAGATTTTCTCCGCTGTGACCGGATTGCGCTTGAAGGGCATCGCCGACGACCCGACCTGCCGCTCACCGAACGGCTCGTGCCACTCCCCATAGGGCGCGGCTTGCAACACTCGCAAGTCGAAGGCGAACTTGTGTAGCGATTGGGCGATGCTGGCCAGCACGTGGAGTACGTCTGCGTCCTGCTTGCGGGGGTAGACCTGACCACTGACCGGCACAGCCTCCAGGCCCAGCAAGGCCAGGGCGTGTCGCTCCATCTCTTGGCACGTCACCCCGCTGCCCTCCAGCAGGGCTGTGTACGAGGCACAGGTGCCCACCGCGCCCTTGAACCCCTTGCCACGCAGTGCTGTGCTTATCCACCGCACCGCCCGCAGGTCAGCCAGCAGGTCCTGGGCGTAGACGCACAAGCGGTAGCCCACGGTCGTCGGTTCGGCAGGCTGCAGGTGGGTATAGGCCATGCAGGGGAAATCGGCCCAGCGCTCGATCTGGGCGGCGAAGGCATCTAACACAGCCAGCAGGCGGCGGTGGACCAGTGTCAGAGCTTCTCGGATGCGCAGCACGTCGGCGTTGTCCTGGATGTCGGCACTGGTCGCTCCCAGGTGGAGCCGTCCCCCGCCCAGTGAGCATTGCGCGGCAAAGGTATGCAATTCAGCCATCAGGTCGTGGCCGATCTCGGCCTCGATTTCGTGCGCGCGAGCCAGGTCCACGTCGTCCTGATGCGTCTGAATGTCGGCCAGTTCTGCGGCGGTGAGCAGACCAGCGGCCTGTTGCGCCGTCGCCAGGGCCACCCACACCCGCCGCCACAACCGCCGGCGGTGCACCTCCGACCAGATGGCCCGCATCTCAGGGCTGCCGTAGCGCCAGGTGAAAGGGGAGAGGTAGGTTTCGTGGTCGTAAAAGTTCATCGGATTTCTCCACAGAAGATAAGAGCCCGACGGCGGGAGCCATCGGGCTTGGGGGCGTCTCCGGTGTCGTCGGTCGGACTACTGCGGCGAGACGCGGTGGAACCCGCTTCCCGCCAGCAGGAAGGCGGCCACGATCAGGATCACCAGCCAGCCCGCTGCGTCCCAGACTATGCCGCCGGTTTGTGGCAGGCCATCGGGCGGGGTGACGGTGAGACCCGGTGTCCCTGTCCCAGCAGGCGTTTCGGCTCCGGTTGGGGTTCCACCCGCGCCTACAATCTCCGTCCCGACCGGTGTCTCAGTCCCTATCGGCGTCTCCGGGGGAGTGGTGGCAGTCGCCGTGGCTGTGGCCGTCGGCGTGCCGGTGGCGGTCTTTGTCACGGTGGGGCTGGGCGTTGCCGTGGGTGTCCGCGTAGGCGTCCGAGTAGGTGTCCGCGTGGCGGTCGCCGTGGCCGTTGCGGTGGCTGTCGGCGCGGTGGTCGCCGTCTCCGTGGGCGTAGGCGTGACCCCGGCTGCCTCTGCCGGAGCGACGGTGAGCGGGGCCTCGACTGTAGGAGTCGCCGCCGGTGGCTGGGACAGCCCCGGCAGAAGGGGGCACGCTAATAGCAGGAAGAGAAGCAACAGCAACAGGACCACAATCAGGAGGACGGTTGAGCGAATTCGCTTGCGCCGCTCCTCGTCTGCGTACCACAGCTCCACCAGCCAGCAAAGTAACCATCCCACCACGAACCCCAACAGCAGAGTGATGACTGCGGCGATCAGTGTACGTTCCATGGTCTAATCTCCCTCCTCAGCCCGTGCTGAGGTTCAATCGGGGGTGCTTCCGCCACTGATGGGCAATAACCCGCCCACGACGTGGATGGTCACAGAGTCGGATGAAACGACTGCGCCCTGTTCGTCGAGCAGCTTCGCAGTGATGGTGTGCTCTCCATCAGCCAGCGGCTCCCCCGGTACGAGGGTCCACTGCCCTGCCTCGTCGGCGACGGTCGTGTCTATCAGTTCTTCGCCCACGTAAACCTGCACGGTCGCCTCTGGCGGTGCGGTACCCTTAATGGGTGGCCGATTGCTATTCACAGTCTCACCATCTTCCGGGGTGACGATGACCACCTCCCCGACCGGTGTAGGGGTCAGCGTGGAGGTGGGCGATGGGGTGGGTGTCGCCGTTGCCGTGGGAGAGGGTGTCGCGGTAGGCGTCGAGGTGGACGTAGGCGTACTTGTGGCTGTGGGACTGGACGTTGCCTCGGCCACCGCTGTCGGTGTGACAGCCGGCACTGGTTGGCTCCACACTGTCCCGAAGGTATAGAGCGCCAGCAGGAGGGGAATGAGCAACAGGGCCATCACCGGCACCAGGGTCTTTTTCTTGCGGATTTCCTCCTCATCGGGCAGAGGCGGTACTTTCACTGTATGCCCCCCTGGCTCAAGAGCCGTCGGTGACGGACTCGCCGCGCTTGGCCAGCACCCGCGCCTGCTCGATCCAAGACTCCGGGTCCAGTTTGCGCCAGGCAGGGGCGGCGATGATCTCGCGGATGCGTTCCGGCGTGGTGGTGGCCAACTGCTGATAGGTATTGATGCCCCCGTCGCGCAGCTTCCACTGGTAGATGCGACCGATGCCCTTGATGACCGTCAGATCATCGGGATGGGTCTCCATGTACGCCTCGAAGCGAGCTTCCAGGCGCTCGTACCTGGCTTCCTGCTCCTTCAGGTCCGCACGCAGGGCGCGAACCTCTTCTTCGCGCTCGGCGAGGAACTCACGGAAGGTGCGCGCGAACTCTTCATCCCCCGTGTCTGTGACTGACGGCACGGCACGGGGCTCAGCGGTCCCACCTTCCTCGCGCTGTTTCAGGGCAGCCTGCAACTCCCTCATGCGCCGGTACTGATTGTCCAGAATCCATTCCACCAGCCAGCCGATGATGAAACCGATGACCAGCGTCAATAAGGCGATGGTCACTGTGCCCGCTGTCCCTGCCATGGCAGACCTCCTCCCGCGCGAATGTCCTGTTAAGGCGCCGATCTCGACGTATTTCAACGTATTTCATTATAAAGGGATTGTTATGTTTTGTCAAGCATTTTTAGGAGATGGTTCACAATAGGTTGGCACTCTTTCCGACAGCCCGTCTGCCCCGAGCCAAAGCTCAGGGCTGAGCGGCCCAAGCCCGCTGAAGCGGGCTATCGGTCGACTCGAGCGGCCACGTTTAGGGTGCTTCAGTGCCCCTCGGCTGCTCAGCCTGGGGGTTTAGCCCCAGGCAACCCTTTCAGCCCGGTGTTCAATGTGTATTGAACGCAAAAATTATCGCCCAAAACAAAAGTGTAAACCTATTTCGGCCCACAATTGAACCATCCTATTTTTAGCTACCGAGTACATCTCGGTTTTGGGGCAATTTTCCACAAGGTAGGCGTGCATTCCAGCCCGCCTCGACCTCTCCCTACCCCCGTCCGCCAGCGGCGGGCATCCCCTTCCCTCCCCGCAGCGGGGGGGGAAGGGGGTGCCCGCCGCTGGCGGGCGCGGGGAGCGGGAGGGCGGGGCGGGAGGGGGTGCACGCCTCACTTGGGGGAAATT